>CAYZND010000066.1:0-12723 GCA_964479495.1 uncultured Mesoterricola sp. | reverse complement strand
CAGGATGGGCCGAGTCGAGCTATATGCAAGCTGTTATTAACACAGTAGTGCTAGGTCCTCGGAAGAAGGGGGCAGGTCTTTCAGGGTATGGCCTCCTGGATGGCCTGCCCTACCTTCTTGACCCGCTTCTTGGTGCCCCGCCCGACAGCCACCGCCCCGTCGGCCGCGGCCGTTCCCACCTTCTTCGCACCGGCCCCGACGGCGAGCCCGCCTTCCTTGGCCCCATGCCCCACGGTGAGCCCCGCTTCCTTGGCGCCATGTCCCACCTCGAGACCGATCTTCTTGAAGGTCTGCCCCACCCGCACGAAGGTGGAGGCCAGGCTCTGGCGGGCGTCCTGGGCATCCGCCTTGAGCCGGGCCGCCAGGTCCTGGGCTTGCACGAACGGGGCAGACACCAGGAGGAGAATGGAAAGAAGGGGCTTCATGAACATGGGAACCTCGGATCAATCCTGCCAGCTCGAGTCCAGTCAAGAGCGGGAAGTCCCTCGAGCCTCTGGGATGGGGTGCGCCCAAGGGCCGTTGAGTTCCCGCGCGGAACCGGATGAGATGGAGGCCGGATGAAGAAAGCGGAGCGGCTGAACTGGATCGTCATGACCCTGCGTCAGCGGGGCAAGATGACGGCCGCCCAGCTGGCGGAGTACATGGAGGTCTCCCGCCGGACCATCTACCGCGACATGACGGCCCTCAGCGAGACGCAGGTGCCCATCTCCGCGCGGGAGGGGACCGAGGGCGGCTACGAGATCGATCCGGACTACTTCCTGCCCATCCTGCGGCTGAACGAACGGGAAATCCTGATCCTGCTCATGCTCTTGAAGTTCTCCGAGGAGCTGCGGATGGGGGACTTCCGACCGGACATCCACACCCTGGGGCACAAGCTGCTGGAGATCTGCCAGGACGGCCCGGGACGCCTCCAGGGCGCCCTGGACCGCATCCACTTCGACCTGAGCGCCATCGTCCCCGAGGGCTATCCCGTGGGCCTCTTCGCGCAGATCCTGGAAGCCTTCCTGAGGAACCGCAAGCTGCGGATCGCCTATTACACGCCGCTCCGGGGCAACGTGGGCGAGCGCACCGTGACGCCCCTCGACCTGTCCTTCGCGGAGGGCTGCTGGTACCTGGCCGCCCACTGCCACGTCCGCGGGGAATCGCGCACGTTCAGGCTGGACCGGATCCGGCGCGCGACCCTGCTGGAGGAGGCGGCGGATGCAGGGGTGCAGGCGACCGGGCACGAGCCCGTCGAGCCCCTCCAGGAGGCGGTGCTGGATCTGGAGCCTCGTCTCTTCGACCTGATCAAGTCCGACCAGGCCATGCAGGGCTGCGCCGTGGAGGCCCGGTCGGACGGGAGGCTGCGGGTGAGGGTCACCTGCAGGCGGCTCGACTACTTCGAGCAGCTGGCGTTCCGGAACATCGGTCAGGCGACCGTGCTCGCGCCTCCGGGCCTGCTCAACACCCTGCGGGCGAGGTTCGCGGAAGGCGCCCGCACCTATCCCCTGGAACCCTGACAGGTATCTGTCCCAGTTCCGCTCCGAGAATGCCTCCGATGGAGTCATTTCCCGGAGGAACCATGAGCACCCCCACCCCTTTCAGGCTTTTCGACGCCCGCATCGATGCCCTCTGCGACGCGGGGGACCCTGCGCAGGCCCTCGCGCTCATCGATGAAGGCCTCGCGCGCTTCCCCGAGCGGACGTTCGAGCTGGAGAACTGCCGCATCTTCTGCCACCGCGCCGCCGGGAACCTGGAACGCTGCCTGGAGCTCCTGGGCGAAGGGGTCTCGCAAGGCCGCTTCTACGGCCTGCACTGGACGAGCTGGGACGGGCTGCGCGCCCTGCCGGGCTATCCCGAACTGGAGCGCCGGAACCGGGCCCTCCGCGATCGCGCCCAGATCGAAGCCCTCCCCCGGTACCGGGTGATCGCCCCGGCGGGACCGTCCCTCCGACGGCCCCTGGCCCTCGTCCTCCACGGGGATGGGAACGGCTGCAACCTGGAAGCGATGGTCGAAGCCTGGCCGGCGGAGCCCTACCTGGCGCGGGGCTTCCTCGTCGCCTATCTCCAGTCCTCCCGCGTGGAGTGCACCCAGGGTCATGGCTGGACCCGGGACTATGGGCGGACCCGCAGCGAGATCCATGGGCTCCTGCAGCAGGTGGCCGAGCGCCACCCCATCGACGAGACCGCCATCGTGATCGGTGGCTTCTCCGGCGGGGCCATGGCCTCCCTGGACCTTCTCTGCGACGGGACGTTCCCCCTCAAGGGCGTCATCGCCCTCTGCCCCGCCCTCACCGGCAGCGAGCAGCCGGCGGCCTTCTCCCGGGCGGCGCGGGAAGGAACTCGGGTGGTGATCCTGGAAGGGGAGCTCTCCGGCCCGGTGCGCGACCAGGAGGAGCTGATGGCCCAGTTCCGCGAGGCCGGTCTCCGGCACACCTTCCTGCCGAACCCGGGGATCGGCCACTCCATCCCCTTGGACATGGACCGGAAGCTGGAGGAATCGCTGGACTTCATCCTGGCCCCTGGGACGTGAGCCTTCCGGCATCGAATGGATCCATCTGGAACTTGTGGCGCGGCCGATACCGGACGATAGACTTCCTGTCATGGCCACTCCCACCGCCATCCGGACGATGCCCATCGATTGGCCCCTTCCCGGCCAGCACCCGGAGGACATCCGCATCCTGGTGGTGGACGACCAGGAGCTCATCCGCGTGGGCATCCTCCGCATCCTCCGCAAGCACGGGTTCACCTGCCTGGAGGCCTCGGACGCCTTCAAGAGCCTCGAGATGCTCGACAAGGAACACATCGATCTCGTGCTCTGCGACATCAAGATGCCGGGCATGAACGGCCTCACCCTGGTGAAGGCCATGGCCCACCGGATCCCGGACACGGCCGTGGTCATGGTCAGCTCCATGGACAACACGGAGATGGCCATGGAGTGCCTGCGGCACGGCGCCTACGGCTACGTGCTCAAGCCCTTCAAGACCACGGACATCCTCATCGCCGCGGCCAACGCCCTGCGGCGACGCATGCTGGAGCTGGACTACCGGGACCGGGAAGCGGTCCTGGCCGCCCGTGTGCGGGAGCAGACCCTGGAGATCCGCTCCTCCCGGGAGGAGATCTCCTACCGGCTCATCTCCGCCTCCGAGCACCGGGACAACGAGACGGGCGCCCACGTGCGCCGCATCGGCCTCTACTCCGCCGAAATGGCCCGCCTCCTGGGCTGGAACCTGGAGCAGACCGAGTGCATCCAGGCCGCGGCCCCCATGCACGACATCGGCAAGATCGGCGTGCCCGACCGCATCCTCCAGAAGGACGGCCCCCTCAACGAGGAGGAGTGGATCATCATGAAGACCCATCCCCTCATGGGCGCCAACATCCTCAAAGGCTCCAAGGTGCCCTTCATCCAGATGGGGGCCCGCATCGCCGCCTGCCACCACGAGCGCTGGGATGGCAGCGGATACCCCTTCGGCATCGAGCGCGAACAGATCGCCCTGGAAGCCCGCATCGTGGGCCTGGTGGACGTCTACGACGCCCTCTCCAGCCGACGGGTCTACAAGCGCCCCTGGATGGAAGCGGATGTGCTGGGCTACCTGAAGGAACAAGGTGGTCAGCACTTCGATCCCGTGCTGGTGACCTTGTTCCTGGATCACTTCGACGGCTTCCGGCAGATCTTCCTGACCCATCCGGATAGCTTCGCCCCGGAGGAGCTGCCTTAGAACGTGAAGGCCTCCGCGCGAGCGGCTTGGGCCCGGAATCGCTCCATCCAGGAAGGACCGGACTGCTTTTCCGCCAGGGCCACCGCGAGGTGGCAGGCTTCCAGCCCCAGCTTGCGGCTGCGTCCCAGCCCCTGCAGGCAGGAGGGGCAGTTGGTGAGCACACGGGAAGCCGGAGCCTGCACCAGGGCTTCCTGCAGCGCCTCCTGCTTCCGGTGGAGCATGGCGTCCGTGATGTCGGGCCGCGAGAGTGCCAGCGTGCCGGCTTCGGAGCAGCAGTGCGGCACGGGCATGACGTCCTGGAACCCGCCCAGCTTCGCCAGCACCTGCGCGGCCTTCCCGTCCAGGGAGTCATGGCATGGCGCGTGGTAGAGGGCGGTGTCGGTGCCCCCCAGGCGCAGGCCCCGCTCGAGCACGTAGGCGGAGACATCCAGGATCCGGCCGCCGAAGAGGCTTTCCGCCTCCATGGAGGCCAGTCCCTCCCGGCAGGTCCCGCAGGAAATGACGCAGGCATCGAACTCCAGGTGGGCGAACATGGCCCGGATCTGGCTAAAGAGGATCGTGTCCCTCAGCAGCGTGCGCGTGTGCAGCTCCGCCTTGGCGTTGACGTGGGCCGGGAAGCCGCAGCAGAGGAAGGGCGGTGGCAGCACCACCCGCGTGCCCGTCTCCAGCAGGAGGTGGAGGACCGCCATGGAGATGTTCGAGTGGAGTCGCTCCGAGCCGCATCCGGGAAAGTAGAACACGGTGGTGGTGGCTTCCCCTTCGGGCTCGAAGACCAGCGCCTGATCCGCCGCGCAGGCCGGGATCGCATCCCGGAGCGTACCGGAGGGCACGGGGGGCAGCGGGGCCCTCACCATGTTCAGGGGATAGAGCTGCGAGGCTCCGTCCTTGGGCTGCAAGGGCGATGCGAGCGCGCAGCCCAGACGCTGGAAGGTGCCGCCCACCTCGAGCACCGCGGTGCGGAAGGCTCGGTTGAAGGCGGGCGAGCGGCTGTCCAGGTAGTCCAGCGTCAGGCGCGTGGCGAGGGGCGTCCGCTTGTAGCCCCAGCTGGCCAGCGTCTCGCGCTCCAGCACGGAGACCTCGCCGGTGTCGATGTCCACCGGGCACGGTTTCAGGCACTTGTGGCAGATGGTGCAGTGGTCCGCGACATCCTCGAGCCACTGCAGAAGCTCGAAGTGGGTGGAACGCTCCCGCTGGGCATCGTAGAGGAGCGCCTCGATGAGGGCGCCGATGGCCAGGTTCTTGTTGCGGGGATGGAAGAACAGGCCCCGGGCCGGATGGAAGACGCAGCAGTCCGGCTTGCACTTCCCGCAGCGCACGCAGTGGGCGATGCGCTTGGCCAGCTCCTCCAGCTGCCCGTGCTGGAGGATCCGGGCTTCCAGCTCCAGCAGGTTGAAGCTGGGCGTGAAGATCCGCTCCAGGGCCCCCAGGTCCTCCAGCTTCCCGGGATTCATGAGGCCCCCGGGATCCACCGACCTGCGGTAGGCGGACAGCTCGGCGATGCGCGAAGGTTCCAGGTACTTGAGCTTCGTGACGCCGATGCCGTGCTCGCCGGAGACCACGCCGCCCAGCGCCACCACCTTGGCCATCACCTCGTCGATGATCGCATCCGCCCGCTTCAGCATGGCCGGATCGTTGGATAGCACGGGCACGTTCACGTGCACGTTCCCGTCTCCCGCGTGCATGTGCGTGGCCAGCACCAGGCGCCGATCCCGCACCGACCGGTGCGTGCCCTCCAGCTCCTCCAGGACCGCCGGATAGCCCTGGGCCAGGCCGAACAGCCCGCGCCGGAGCTCCTCCAGGAGCCTCAGGCTCCGCACGGTTCCTTCCTCCACCTCGCGGAGCCGCTGGCGGCTCTCCGCGCAGAGCCCCCGCGCGGCCTTGGCTTTCTCCGTGAACGCCGCCTGGTCTTCGCCTTCCACCGGTCGACCGAAGACGTCCTCTGCCTGCTCCGCAAACCGGATCTGGGCGGCCCGCTCTTCTTCCGTGTTGATCCGATCCACGAACTGCGCGAACTCGGCCAGGGCCTCCAGGGGGATGACGATGTCCTCGTTCAGCTTGAAGGCGTTGGTGCGCCGGGCGATGGCCCCAAGCTTCTTGCGGTCCGCCCAGAAGCGCTTGGCCTCCGCCGGATCCTTCGCCACGAAGGAGCAGGTGTTGGGATGTCCCGAGAGCACCCCCTGGATCTGCCGGATGCCACGGTCCAGCTGGGACTCGTCCCGGCCGCCCACATCGATCAGCAGCACGGCCTTGGGTGTCTCCGAGCGCGGCGCCTTCACCCGGTAGCCGATGGCCCGCACGTACTCGTCATCGAAGTGCTCAAGCGCCAGCAGCACCCCATCCGCCTCGCTCGGGAAGGGGAAGGCGCGGGACAGCTCCAGGATCACCCGGCTGGCCTCCTCCATGTCCGGACCGAAGAACTCCAGGCAGAGGGTGCGCTTGCAGGCATATTCGGGGTAGAGCACGAACTCCGCGGAGGTGATGACCCCGTCGGTCCCCTCTTTCTGGATGCCCGGCAGTCCCCCCAGGGCCTTGTTGGTGATGTCCTTCCAGAGCCCCTTCTTGCGGATCTCGTCGCCCCGCAATGCGATGCGCCGCAGAACCGCCCCGGAATCGTCCAGGACCTCGAAGGTCACGGGGTCCGAGGGAAGGATCTTGCGCAGCCGGTGATCCATGCGCCGGATCAGCCAGCTGTGGCCGCCGGGCATGGCCATCCGCCAGGACACGAGGCTGTCCAGGCAGGTTCCCCAGCGCACGGCCACCTTCCCGCCGGCGTTTTCGGAGATGTTGCCGCCCAGGGTGGAGGCCCAGGCGCTGGTGGGGTCCGTCGCGAAGACCAGCCCGCGGGCCTCCGCATGGTCCATGGCCTTTTCCGTGATGACGCCGGCCTCGGCTTCCATCACCCAGGCCTGGGCGCTGCCGCCGTCATCCGTCGTGAAAAGCGCCTCCCGAAGCCCGCGGATCCGGTTCAGCTTTTCGGTGTTGATGATGACGCAGTCCGGATGGAGCGGTACGGCCCCGCCCGTAAGGCCCGTGCCAGCCCCGCGAGGAATCGCCTTGAGCCCCAGGCGGGAAAGGGCGGAGAGCACCACGGGCACCTGGGTCTCCTGGCAGGGCATCACCACGGCCAACGGAAGATGAAGACGCCAGTCCGTGGCATCCGTGGCGTGCGCCACCAGCGTGAAGGGATCGAACAGGACATTCCGGGTTCCCACCAAGGAGCCCAGGTCCTTCTTGAGCCGCTTCCGGATTTCCGGGACGTCGTTCAGGCGGTTGCGGAAGGACTCCAGGAGCCCCCTGCAGGCATCCAGGACCTTCCTCACCTCCGGGTCCGCCGCCCCTTTGACTTCGATGAGCCCCAGGTCGCGTTCCGCGTTCGCGAAGAACCGCTTCCGGCGGGAGGGTGCGTCCAGCATCTCCTGGAAGAGGAACGGATTCCTGCGGTGGATCAGGACTTCACCCAGACACCGCGCCAGAAGCCGGGCCGACCGACCGGTGACCCGGCGAGAGCGCAGCTCATCGAGGGTTCGGACAATGTCCTCGCCCAGCAGCAGGGCCACGGCCTGACGATCGTCCGCAGACGTGTAGTTGAAGGGGATCTCCCGGGTGCGGGAGGCGCTGCGATCGAGTGAAACCGTTCCGACTTCCATGTTCGAGGATAGCAAGCGGGACCGTGCGGCGATACGACATATATGCATTAATCTTGAAAATGGAAAACATACATACAAGCCTATACCGCAATCGCAGCGGTAAATTCCTGCTACGCCCTGGCCGAAGACGCCGGGATGCGTATGCTTTCCAGCGAGGCTTCCTCGGATTCGACAAGGATGCCGACTCGAGACGTCCTCACCGGACGGGTCGGAGTGTTTGTTTCAATGGGAGGCGGTCATGAACCTGGAACTCAAGCCCGAAGAAGCGGAACTCCTGAAGCTCCTCCTCGAGAAGGATCTCGGTGAGACGCGCGTGGAGGTCCACCACGCCCGGAACATCGACTACAAGATGCACCTGCAGGAGCGCGAAAAGCTGGTCCAGGGTTTGATCAGCCGGATCTAGGCTGGTGCCCTTCGCTCAGGAGGGCTCCACGACCTTCCCGGCCACCCGGCGAGCCAGCGCCCAGCCCTTTTCCGGGTCGAAGCCAGCAACGACCTCTTCCTGAAGGGTCAGGACGCCTCTATCCGCAAGTCCCGCCAGCACCACCCGGATGGTCTTGGGGTCCTCCCCCAGGGTCTGGGCGATCCGCTCGGGGATGTCCTGCCCGGAAGGCCAGGGCCACAACCACAGCAGGTGGAGCAGGACCACGAGGCGCGTCCAGTCCTCGGTCAACCCATCCAGGGCGGCGTTGGTGCGGCGGAGACGGCCCGAGAACTCTCGCAACAGGTGGATCGCCAGGTCGTCGCTTTCCCGCAGCAGGCGATGGAAGACGCCACCATCGATGACCGCGACCTCGCAGTCCGTCGCAGCCACGGCCGTGGCCGCACGAGGGGCGCCGGTGAGGATGGCCATCTCGCCGAAATAGGCACCTTCCCCCAGCACCGCCAGCACCTTCCCGGTGAGCCCGGCGTGCATCTCCAGGTGGACACGCCCCGTGAGGATGAAGAACATCTCGTGGCTGCGCTCCCCTTCCCGGCAGATGACCGATCCCGCCGTGAAGACGCGGCCGAACTTGCGGAACAGCCGCTGGCGACCCGTATGGGACTTCCGGCTCAGGAGCATGTGCTCGATGAGGAGCATGTCCCGCCGCTCGTACGAGCTCATGAGCTCCGCGCAGAACAGGAAGATCAGGGCCATGTAGTAGACCCAGATGACCAGGATGACCACGGTCTCCAGGGAGCCGAAGATGGCGTTGTAGCGCGTGTGGTTCGCCACGTACCACGTGAACACATGCTTGACGAGCTCCACCAGGAGCGCAAAGAGGCAGCTTCCCGCCACCGCCGTCCGCACCCGGATCCGCTTCGCCGGGATCACGAGGAACACGATGGTCACGAAGAGGACCAGGACAACGAAAGGCACGACGTATTGCAGGATGAAGCGCGTCAGCTGGTGGAAGTCCAGGGCATGCCCCTCCACGAAGGAGACCTGGCTTGAGAGCAGCGTGGCGATGTACGTCAGCACGACGCTGGTGAGCCCCACCACCCAGCCCAGGGGGATCATGGAGAAGGCCAGCAGCTTGGAAACGAACACGTTCCGTTGGCTCTCGGCGCGGAACGTCACGTTCAGCGCAGTCTCCATGGCGCCGAAGATCATGGATGAGAACCAGATGAGGGAGATCACCCCGATCCAGCCCAGCACGTGGCTCTTGGTCTCGATCTGCCCCAGCTGGTTCAGCAGGTCCCCATCGAAGTACGGGTGGAAGCTCTTGATGATCGAGATGATCTGGCTCTGGATGCTGCCGTAGGCGCCCAGAAAGCGGCCCGCGGCCAGCATGGAGAGGACGAAGAGCGGGATGATCGAAAGCAGCGCGTACAGCGCGATGGCTGCAGCCTGGTTGAGGGCTCCGTTCTTGAAGTAGTTGAGCAGCGCGTCCCGCAGGACGTCCCAGCCCACCTCCAGCCGAAGGAACAGGGCGCGCCCCCATTCCCGGATCAGCGGAAGGAGGCCGCGGGGCATGGGATCAGGCCTTTGAGTCCCAGGGGAATGCGTAGCGGAGCCCGTACCATTCCCGCAGCGTGGTCATGTCCTTCTGGAGGGCCAGCGGCACCGGGCAGCCGCGCTGCTTCCGGAACTCCCAGATCAGGTGTTCCTTCTCGCCGGGCGTGAAGATCTGATCGCAACCCGGAGCTTTCCGGCTGGCCCTCAGCTCCCGCATGATCTCGCCCGCGGTCCGCTTGAAGGCGGTCAGTCCCATGAACTCCTCGAGATCGATCGCGATGAAGAAGTGTCCAAGGGGATAGGGGATCTTGCGGCCCTGGTCGTCATGGCCGTTGAGCATCTTGAGGTAGGCGCCATCCTGCAGGGCCGCCGAGAGCACCTCCACCACGGCCGCATAGCCGTAGCCCTTGTACCCGCCACCGTCCTCACCGATTCCACCGAGCGGTGTCAAAGCGGCATGACCGGCGGTCAGGTCCCGGAGCACCTTCCCCGCATCACAGGAGGAGTCTCCGTGGTCATCAATCACCCACCCGGGCGGCAGCGACTTGCCCATCCGCTCGTAGTGCTCGATCTTCCCGCGCTGGGTGGTGGAGGTGGCGCAGTCCAGCACAAAGGGGAAGGCCTCGTCCGTGGGGAAGCCGATGGTCAGGGGGTTGGTCCCCAGCATGTTCTCCACACCGAACGTTGGGGCGATGGAGGGCCGCGCATTGGTGCCCGTGATGCCAAGCATCCCGGCCTGGGTCGCCATGAGGGCGTAGTAGCCCGCGATGCCATAGTGGGTGGAGTTCCGCACGGCCACCATGCCCATGCCGTGCTCCTTGGCCTTCTGGATCGCGAGGGCCATGGCCTGGGTCGAGACCACGTGCCCCATGCCGTTGTGTCCGTCCAGCACGGCGGTGGTCTTCCGTTCCCGGAGGACCTCGACCCGCGTCACGGGGTCCAGGATCCCGTCCCGGATCCGGTCGATGTAGATGGGTTTCAGCCGGCCGATGCCATGGGAATCGATGCCCCGCTTGTCGGATTCGATGAGCACGTCGCCGATGACCTTCGCGTCCGCCTCCGGAACGCCTGCCGCCATCAGCGCATCCCGCATGAAGGCTTCGAGGAGTGGGAAATCCAACCAGACGCACTCCTCGTACTGGGATTCGTATTCATCCATGAACCGCACGCTGACTCCCTGGAAGACGTCCTCCAGATTAGCGGGCTTTCTGCACCCGCAGCTACTTCTGGAGATCCAGGGTCAGGTAGTCGAAGGGGTTGACCTTCCAGTTCTCGGGGGATTCCGCGCTGACGATGTGGTCGCCGCCGCTCTCGGCCTTGGACAGGTCCTCGTCCGTGGGTTTCAGTCGGCTGTTCTTCTTGATGTCATAGACCAGGCGGACCACGGGGTACAGCAGGCCGGCCGTCCCCTGCTGGACGACCACGGCCAGACGGTTGCTCTCCAGCCGAACCAGGGACCCGACCGGGTAGATGCCGATGGCCTGGATGAAGTGCTGCACGAGCTCCTCGTCCAGATGGTGGCCGCTCCACTCGAAGAGCTTCTGGAGCGCCACGGAAGGTTCCATGCCCGTGTGGTAGCAGCGGTTCGAGGTGATCGCATCGTAGACATCCACGATCGCGGCCATCCGGCCCAGCTGGGAGATCTCCTGGGCTTTCCGTTTGCTTGGGTAGCCTGAGCCCTCGTAGCGCTCATGGTGCTCGCCGCTGATCTGCATCACCGTGGTGGAGACCCCGGGCGTGGCCTTCAGGATGTCCACGCCGAGGGTCACGTGGCTCTTCATGATGTCGAACTCGACATCGGTGAGCTTGCCGGGCTTGTTGAGGATGTTGTCCGGGACCCGCATCTTGCCGATGTCATGGAGCATCCCGCCGATGCCGGCCTCCTGGATCACCTCGCGGCTCATGCCCATGTAGCGGCAGAAGGTGACCAGCAGCGTGCAGACGCTGACGGAGTGCTGGAAGGTGTAGGTGTCCCGCTCCTTGATGCGGCACAGACTCACCAAGGTCCCCTGGTTGCGGAGGATCGATTCGGTGATCTGGCCCACCACGGGAGAGACGCGCTCCACCTCGATCTGCTTGCCCAGCCGGATGTCCGAAAGAACATTGGTGATGACCTGGGTGGCCTCGCTCTGGATTTTCTTGGCGACTTCGAGTTCCTGCCGGTGAGTGGTCTGTTCCCTCTCGGCATGGGTGTGCTCGGCCACTTCCAGGAGGCGCTCGCGGATCTCCTCCTGGACCTCTTCCCGCGTGGGACCGACGGCATCGATCCCCTTCTCGGTGTCGATGTAGACCTCCACCGTGCCGCTCTCGTGGATCTTCTTGAGATCCCCCTCGCTCTTCACCATGAAGCGGCGCCTGAAGAAACTGTGGTCCAGCCAGCCACAGTTCAGGTCGTGGATGAACATCCCTACCTTGAGTTCTTCCTTCTTCACCTTCTTGATCATGCTGCCCCGTACGCGATGCCTGCCGTTCGAAGCCTTGTATCGGCGAGAATCGCTCCCTCCTTGAAGTCAGATGCATCCACAGAACGGCTATGACTGCGGAGAGCTTCTCATTGGGAGCAACCAGGCTCACACGTCATGCAAGCACAACTCCAATGATTATATAATACGCTTCCTTAGTATTGTTTTGGCTTAACTTCTATCTATTTTTCCTTTTCTTGTCTCTTTTCGGAGACATCATGAATTCCCATTAAATGAATATCCAATTCAATTGAAATAATTAACGATTGGTACAACGTTGGCCTCCAAGGACTTCATCACCCCAACAGGAGGACATCATGTTCAAACCCTTGCTGGCTTTGGCACTCTGCCTGGCACTCCCCCTTTGCGCAACCGGAGAAATGCCGAAGAAGCCTATCAACCTCAACACGGCGACAGCCACGGAGCTCATGCAACTCCCGCGTGTCGGCGCTAAGACAGCGGAACGCATCATCGCCTTCCGGAAGCAGAACGGCAGCTTCAAGCGGATCGAAGAGATCATGAATGTCAAAGGCATCGGCGAGAAGACCTTTGGCAAGCTGAAGCCCTTCCTGACGCTGGGGAATGGCACGACGACTTCCAACCCATGATGCATTTCTCATGTTTCTCGCTTATTTCATGCTACCCCTCAAGCGATGGGCGTGCTTTGCGCGCCATGAGCTCAGTCAGGCCGGGTTCACGGCTGCGGAGACGTCCATCGCCATGGGTATCGTCGGGGTGCTGGCTGCCGTGGGCTTGAGCACGATGAACTTCGGCAGCCAGGAGCTCACCACGGTCCAGTTCGAGTTCAGGGCCAGCCTCGATCAGGCCTTTCACCTGGCCCGCAACCAGGGAAAGGACGTCATCGTCGCCCTGGGCAACCCCGATGCGCCAGGCATCCTTCCGGTGCGGCTCCCGCCCCATGTGAAGTGGGGCAAGCCCGCCGAGGTCCCCTTCCCCCCTGTCTCTTATACACATCT
>CAYZND010000065.1:563-13194 GCA_964479495.1 uncultured Mesoterricola sp. | reverse complement strand
CCCCGCCGCCGAGCATCTTGCGGGTGCGGCGGGCCTCTGCGATGAGCGCCTTCGTCCCGCACAGCAGCGACCCCATCGGAGCTCCCAGCCCCTTGCTGAGGCAGACGCTCACCGTGTCTGCGCCGGCGGCCAAGGCTGAGAGGGATTCCCCGAGGGAGGTGGCCGCATGCCAGAGGCGGGCGCCGTCCAAGTGGACCTTGAGTCCACGCTCGTGGGCCATGTCCGTGAGCAGGCGGGTCTGCTTCACCGTAAGGCAGGTGCCTCCTGCGAAGTTGTGCGTGTTCTCCAGGCAGAGCAGCGTCGTCCGAAGGACATAGTACGGCCCGGGATTTCCGATGGCCTTCCAGACCTGGAGCGGCGTGATCCGGCCTGGGCCGTCGTCCCACGGAAGCGCGTCCGGCATGCCTCCCGCAAGCCATGCCGCAGTGCCGAGCTCCGCTCCGAGCACATGGGCCTGGGCCGGAGCCAGGAAGCGGTCTCCCGGCTTCAGATGGAGCATGAGGGCGATGAGGTTGGCCATGCACCCGGTCGGGGTCCAGAGGGCGGCTTCCTTGCCCAGCAGGTCCGCCACCTTCCGCTCCAGGGCGTCCATGGTCGGATCCCGCTCGAGAACGTCGTCGGCCACCTGCGCGGAAGCCATGGCCGCGCGCATCTCTGGCGAGGGCGCCGTCACCGTATCGGATCGGAAGTCGAGGATGCGCATGGGAGCGGCTCCTGGGACGAGCGGGTTGGGTGCCCCATTATGGTCCGTTCCGGAGAATTCCTCAGCGGTTTCAGCGTTTGGCCGTGGGCCTGTCAGGTCGTCGCTGGTAGGCCTCCAGGGGATCCACGGGCTGATCGGGCGCGGCGAAGGGAATGCAGCTGATGAAGAGAGAGAAGAGCTCGGCCTGGGAGCTGATGTCCAGCTTCCGGTGGATGTTCTTGCGGTGGATCTTGATGGTCCCTTCGCGGGTGGAGAGCCGCTCGGCGGTCATGGCGGACGAGTAGCCCCTGAGCATGTAGAAGAGCACCTGGCGCTCGCGCTGGGTGAGGAGGGAACGGGCGAAGTTCTCGATGGTGCTCTGCACCTTGCGGTGGGTCAGATCTTCCCGGGGCGGCCCTGGTTCCGGATTCGTCAGCTGGTGGTGTCTGGAACAGGCGGCGTAGACGAACGGTAGCATGGTCTGGAGGGCGGCCAGATCGCCGGTCTGGAAGCCCGGATGACGCACGCTCCGCTCCAGGAAGAACAGGAGGGCCGAGTCGTTGTCGATGCGCCACATCAAGTCGATCTCGTCGGACAGGCCGATCCTGGAATGGAACTGGCGGTAGTATTCGCTCTCGAAGAAGTCGTCCGGGGCCACCTCTCTCAGCCAGTAGGCCCCGCTCGGCTTTCCTTGCAGGAACAGGTGGTACAGCGGGTCCAGAGCATAGGGTCCGGAAAGGTAGGAGTCTTCGGGAACGGAGCGCTCATCCTCGTTGAAGCGATGAACCAGTCGCAGGGGGCCGCGGTCCCGGAAGAACACCATGGCTCCGCCCGAATCGATGGCACAGACCGCGCCGAAGAAGTCCAGCATCCGCTGGTGAAACGACGCCTGCCCGATGGCGCCCACCGCTTCGGCCAGGGCGCTTGCCAGCCCCGGCGTGAGGGGCAGGCAGATGCGTGGCTGGAAGGCGGTGTCGTCCATGGATTCCATCTATCCCCTGAGAGAGAGTCGCTGGTGCAGGTCCGACCATTCTGCCCCCGAAATCTCCGTGGCGGCTATCCCCGGAGGGGAATGGAGGGCACCTCCGCGCGAGGCTAAGGTCTTGGGAAGGTGACGCGCGCCCGCCCTCACATCGACCCCCAACCCTGGAGAAGCACCATGCAGCTCACCCGAACCGCCTTGGCTCTGGCCATCGGCCTCATCGTCCTTCAGCCCATCCTGCCCGCGGCGCCGCCCCTGGCCAGCGGCAAGGCCCCGCTCAAGCTCGACGCCCTGAGCCTCAACGCCTGGCAGGAGATCGACCGTCTTGCCTTCGAGAACAACCTTAAGGCCATCAAGGCGAGAGTTGGCGACAAGGTCAAGCTCTGCGCCATCCTGAAAGCGGACGCCTACGGCCATGGGATCAGCCTGCTCGTGCCCACGGTCATCAAGCTGGGCATTCCGGTGATCGGGGTGGCCTCCAACGACGAGGCCCGGGTGGCCCGGGAGCAAGGCTTCAAGGGCGAGATCATCCGCGTGCGCACGGCCACGCTAGGTGAAGTGGAGGCGGGCCTGAAGTACGACATCGAGGAGTCCCTGGGCAACCTGGACTTCGCCCGGCAGGTGTCGAACCTCGCCGCTCGCCAGGGGCGCACGCTCAAGTTCCACCTGAAGCTCAACTCCGGTGGCATGAGCCGAAACGGTCTGGAGATGTCCACCGAGCTCGGAAGACAGCAGGCCCTGGAGCTTGTCCGCCTGCCCCACCTCCAGGTGACGGGCATCTACACGCACAATCCCAACGAGGACCGGAAGGAGGTGTTGGAGCGGCTCGCCGTGTTCCAGGGGGACTCCAACTACGTCATCCAGAATGCCAGGCTGGATCGCAGCAAGCTGACGATCCACATGTGCAACTCCTTCTCCACCTTCAACGTTCCGGAGGCGCACCTGGACATGGTGCGCCCTGGGCTCGCGCTCTACGAGCCCCTGGACGAGGCGGATGCCACCTACAAGGAGCTCAAGCGCATCTGGTCCTTCAAGGCGCGCGTGGCGTCCGTCAACGCCTATCCCGCAGGCAACACGGTAAGCTATGGCCGCACCTACGCGCTCAAGCAGGACGCACTGCTGGCCAACATCCCGGTCGGCTATTCCGACGGCTTCCGGCGCCTCTTCTCGAACCGAGGCCAGGTCCTGATCCAAGGTCAGCGCTTCCCGGTCGCCGGAAAGGTGAGCATGAACACGTTCATGGTCGAGGTGACGGGGCACCCGGAGATCAAGTCCGGAGACGAGGTGGTGCTCTTCGGCAGGCAGGGGAAGGAGGAGATCGGGCTGGATGAGTTTTCGAAGAATTCCGACTGCCCCAGCTGGGACGAGATGTACACGAGCATTGGCAACCAGAACCCCAAGGTCCTCGTGAACTGACACACACCCGGCGTCGAGGCACCGCGTTTCCCGCTGAGCCGGTGAAACGCGGTGTTTCGTCGATGGCTCCATGACGGAATCCACTGCTCTGGCACACTGATGCGGTCAGGGGAGAACGCATGACCCTTTTCATCGCCATTCTTTTGGGCATCGTCCAAGGCCTCACGGAGTTCCTGCCCGTTTCCAGCACCGCCCACCTCACGCTGGTGGAGAACCTGCTGCTGCATCACAGCATGCCGCTGGCCTTCGATGTGCTGTTGCACACGGGTACCTTGCTGGCGCTCTGCATCTACTTCCGGCGGGAACTGGGACGGATCCTCCAGGGGCTGATCGGGAAGGATGCCGAAGGCCGAAAGCTGGCCCTATGGCTGGTGATCGCGATGATCCCCACGGTCGTCTTCGCCCTGCTCACGAAACCCCTGAAGGAAGCGGCCAAGGCCCATCTGTGGGTCTACGGCGCCTGCCTGCTCTTCACGGCGGCGCTCCTCTGGACCGCCAATGCGATCGCCCGGAGAAGGGCCGGACGGGAGATTCCGGGGATGGGGGTCTGGGAGGCCTTGGCCGTGGGGTCCATCCAGGGCATTGGTGGCGGATTCGGCCTGTCCCGCAGTGGCTCGACGATCTCCGTGGGGGTCTTCAGCGGACTGAGCCTCCCCGCCGCCACCCGCTTCAGCTTCCTGCTCGGCATCCCCACGATCTTCGGCGCAGCGGTGCTGGAGGGCTCCCACCTCCTCAAGCCCCTCCTGAAGGGTCAGGCTCTGCCCGCGGAGCTGGCCTTTCCCCCCGGGTCCATCAGCCCGGCCTTGGCCTGTGCCGTGGGTGTGGCTGCGGCCGCCCTGTCCGGCTACGCGGCCATCGGCTTCCTGGACCGGCTCCTGAGGAAGCCCCGCCTGCAGGGATTTGCGGCGTACTGCGTCCTGATCGGTCTGGGCATGCTGTTCCTGGGGCGCTGAGAGCCTGGAGGGCCGACCATGATCCGCCTCGCGCATGTCTGCAAAGCCTTCGAGGTGAAGGACCGCAAGACCCGGGTGCGGAGGCGCATCGACGCCGTGCAGGATCTCTCCTTCGAGATCCATCCCGGACAGATCTATGGTCTGCTGGGGCCGAACGGGGCCGGCAAGACCACGACCCTGCGCATGATCGCCGGCCTCATGAGTCCGGATTCCGGGACCATCGAGCTCTGCGGTCTGAATGCGCGCGAGCGGCCCGAGGAGGCCCGGCTCCGGGTGGGCTACCTGTCCACGGACCTGAACGTCTATGCGCGCTTCACCCCGCGCGAGATGCTGAGGCTCTTCGGTGAGTTCCAGGGTCTTTCGTCCAGGCAGGCCGAGCGGCGAGGGATGGCTTTGCTGGAGGAGCTGCACCTGGGCGGGTTCGCGGACATCCGCATGGAGGGGTTCTCGGCGGGGCAGAAACAGAAAGTCTCCATCGCCCGCGCGCTCCTGCACGACCCGCCCGTGGTCGTCTTCGATGAGCCCACCACGGGGCTGGATGTGCTCACGGCCCGGACCGTCCTGGAGCTGCTCCTCAAGCTGAAGCGGGAAGGGCGGAGCTTGGTCGTATCCACCCATGTCATGCCCCTGGTGGAGGAGATCTGCGACCGGGTGGGCATTCTGTATGAGGGGGTGCTGCATGGCGATGCAGCCCCGGCCGAAATGCTGGAGCGCTGGAGGGTGCGAACCCTGGAGGACGTCTTCTTCAAGCTGGTGGAAGGCGGAGGTGAGGCATGAGAGGTGCCTTCCTCATCTGCAAGAAGGAGTTCCTGGAGCTGGCGAAGGACAAGCGGACCCTCTTCTTCACCTTCGTGCTGCCCATTCTTCTCTACCCCGTTCTCTTCCTGGTCGTGGGTAGCCTTGGGCGGAGCGATGCCGATCAGCGCGCGGGCTCGCCCAGCCGCATTGCGATCCTGGATCCTTCCCGCGCGCTGGAACCGCGCTTGAGGACGGACGACCGCCATTTCCGCTGTATGAGCATGCCCAATGAGGATCCAGGGCAGGCCCTGAAGTCGCGCACGCTCGATCTCGTCATCACGGTGGAAGGGGATGCGTTGGCGAAGCTGGAACGTGGGCAGACCTTCGAGGTCAAGGTCCTGGTGGACGAGACGGAGCCCTCCAGTTCGCTGGCCCTGGAGCGGCTCCGAGAGGCCTTGGACACCCTTGACCGCGAGGAGGTCGCCCAGCGCCTTGCCCACCTGGAGGCCTCCCCGGAGCTGGTCCATCCCAGCCGGATCGTCACTCGGGACGTGTCCGAACCAGGCATGGGGATGGCCAAGACCCTGGGGGCCTTCCTGCCGTACGTTCTGGTTCTGATGATGTTCCAGGGTTCCATGCAGCACGGCATCCATGCCACCGCCGGAGAGAAGGAGCGCGGTACGCTGCAGAGCCTTCTCGCCACGGCGTTGCCCAGGCGCCACATCATCTGGGGGAAGCTGGCCTACATCTTCTGCATGGGGCTGCTGGCCGCGATCCTGAACCTCCTGAGCATGGGGCTCTCGATGGCCATCGTGGTGCAGCGGCTCGCATCGGGGACGGCCAAGATCCAGGCCGAGGCCGCCGCCTCCTTGGTCCAGATGGCGGACCCCGGCGTTCTCGCGCTCGGGTTCCTGCTTCTATTGCCCCTGGGTCTGCTCTTCTCGAGCTTCATCCTGTTCATGGGACTCCGGGCCAGGAGCGCCGCCGAAGCGGGGACTTCGCTGATGCCGGGGCTCCTGGTGATCCTCGTGCTCGGCGCAATTGCCCTGGCGCCGGGCCTCGACCGGATTCCGGCGCTCACCTATGTGCCGGTGCTGAACGTCAGTATTGCGATCCGCAATCTATTCAGCCAGCAGGCACGGCCCTGGGACCTCCTGGTCGCGTTCGGCATGACCACGGTCTTTTCCGCTTTGATGACGTGGGCCTCCACGCGCATGCTGGACCGAGAATCGGTGCTCTTCAAGGAGCGATGAGCTCTCCTTGGAAATCTGCGCTATAGTTTGGATTCCGTGACCATCTGAGGACAAGCATGCCAACCAAAACGAAGACCGCTGGATCCACGCCCTCCGTTTCCGAAAGGCCGCTGGAGACCATGTTTTCCGAGGCTCTCACGCTGGTGAACCAGGATCAGCACGACAAGGCCATCGCTGCCCTGGAAGGGGTCGTGGCGGAGGCCAAGGCCCATGGCCACGTGGGCCTGGCCCGTTCGGCTGCCAACCACCTCATGGTGCTCCGGTCCCGCTCCGAGAAGAAGCACACTTCGTCCGCAGGTCCGGTGCTCGAGGCCCAGGTCGCCCTCAACCGGGGAGCTTCGGATGAAGCCCTGGCGGTAATCGAGAAAGGGCTCAAGGCCGACGGGAACGACGCGAGGCTCTACTACCTGAAGGCCATCGCCCACGCCCAGAAAGAGGATGCGGAGGTGGCCGCGGCCGCGATCAAGCAGGCCCTGTCCCTGAACCAGGACTTCGTGCACCAGTACCGGCTGGAAAAGGACTTCGACCGGGTCCGCTCCACCGCCGCGTTCGTCTCCCTGGACATGGACTAGGGACCGGTGAAAGCCGGCCGGGGCCTCCACGCCGACCAGCCACTGCGCGTGGTGGCGATCGGGGGGGGAACAGGTCTGGCGGCCCTGCTCCGGGCCCTGAAGACCGAAGCGGGCCGCAGCCGGGATCCATGGAAGCTGACGGGGATCGTCACGGTGTCCGACAACGGAGGCTCTTCTGGTCGGCTCCGGGCCGAGCTGGGGGGCATTCCCCCCGGCGATCTCCGGAACTGTCTGTCCGCCCTGACCCAGGAGGAGTCCGTCCTTTCGGATCTCCTCAGCTACCGCTTCAAGGGAGAGGGCAACCTGGCCGGGCACTCCCTGGGCAACCTGATGCTCATGGCCATGGCCGATATCACCGGCGACTGGGTCCGGGCCATCCGCCAGCTGTCCGGGGTCCTGGTCACCGTGGGGCGCCTGTTCCCCTCCACCGTGGTCCCCGTCACCCTGTGCGCGGAGGACTTCGAGGGGACCCGCTATGTGGGCGAGACCTCCGTGGGATCCTGCCGGCCACCGGTCGCGAGGATCTGGCTCGAGCCCTTCGATGCCGAGCCGCTCCCCGAAGCCCTGCTGGCCATCATGCAGGCGGACCTCATCCTGCTGGCTCCAGGCAGCCTGTACACATCCACCATCGCCAATCTTCTGATTCCGGAGTTGCGGATGGCCATCGCCCGCACGGAATCGCCGGTGGTGTACGTGGCGAACTTGATGACCGAACCCGGCGAGAGCAGTGGCCTGGATCTGGAGACCCACGTGGCTTCCCTGCAAGCCTATGGGGGCTTTCCCATCCACGCGGTGCTGGCCAACTGCACGCCCCTCGCCCCGACCGTGCTGCGCCGCTATCTGGAAGAGGGCGGGACCCCGCTGTTGACCTCCCAGAGGATGCTCTGTGGTGTGCCTGTATTTTCACAGCCTTTGCTCGACCCGGAAGATCAGTTGGCGCGGCACCATCCCACGCTGTTGAACCAGGCCCTGCGGGAAGTGATCGAATCCTTATAGTTTGCGGTTTGCTTCCGATGAGAATCGGTGGGCCTCTGGAATGGAAATGACGTTGAATCGTCGAATAGCTGGAAGATGATGGGAAAGGGAGCAACCGGATAGATGGGACTGAAGGGCGACTTGACCACGATGGGGCTGGAAGACATCTTCCAGTGGCTTGCCGTGGGCAAGAAAACGGGCGTCCTCGAACTCAAGGGCTTCCTGCACACCAAGCGCGTGTTCTTCCACGACGGCAAGGTCACCAGCGTCTGGTCCTCGGATCCCCGGGAATACCTCGGCCAGTACCTGCTCGCCTACAACCGCATCAACGAGGAGCAGCTCCGCGAAGCCCTCGCCACCCAGGAGGATGAGAACCAGCTTCTGGGACGGATCCTTGTCAGCCGGCAGCTGATCACGGAGACGGAGATCCGCCGCATCGTCCAGCTCAAGGTGGAGGAGTCCATCTACGACACCTTCCTGTGGGAGGTCGGATCCTTCGAGTTCCTGGATGGGCAGGCCCCTTCCCAGAAGACCATGCAGCTCAGCCTCGATGTCACCGGGATCGTTCTGGAGGGAGCCCGGCGGGTGGACGAGTGGAGGCGGATCCGCGAGGTCATCAAGGGCGGCGACGCCGTCCTGACCGCCGTGCCCGAAGCCATCGCCGAGATGCTGCCCCTGGCGCCCGAGGACGCGGATCTGCTGGGGCGGCTGGATGGACACAAGACCATGGACCAGGTCGTCATCGAGATGCGGGTGCCGGAGTTCAAGATCCACAAGCTCGTCTTTGACCTGCACGAGAAGGGGATGGTGCGCCTCATTCGCTCCGGCGGCAAGCTGGGCGACCGCTCGAGCCTCCAACTGCAGCGCGCGCGCCAGCTGGTGGAGAAGCAGAAGCTCCAGGAAGCCCAGGAGGAGTTGCGTCTCATCCTGCAGGACCAGCCCAAGCTCCAGGAGGCCACCCGCATGCTGGAGGTGGTCGAGCACCTGCTGGAAGAGGTGACCCTCGACGAGAACCTCATCCCCGAGCTGGCGGTCAGCATCGAGGAGCTCATGCAGGCCCAGCTGGGGCCCAATGAGGCGTTCCTGGCCACCCGCGTGAATGCCGTGTGGAGCCTCAAGGACATCATCTCGATCTCGCCGTTTCCCCACGACGAGTGCATGGCCATCTTTGCGAAACTGCTCAAGCGTGGGATTCTCAAGGCACACAAACCCCACTCAGGAGGGCCTCAGCCCGGTCTGCGGCATTGATCCTCCTGATACCAGGAGGAAAAACCATGCGCACGATCGCAACGTGGACCTTGGCTGCATGGATCGGCATCATCCCCGTCACGGCGGCACAAAAGCCCAAGCCGAAGCCCCCGACGGCTGCCCAGCTCCAGGCCCAGATCAAGAAGCTCACCGCGGAGCGGGACGAGCTCCAGGATCGTCTGAGCGCCTTGGAAGACCTGCCACAGGATCTGGCCGCCGCCGAGAAGAGCCGAGACATGGCCCGGCAGGAGGCGGACGGACTGCGCAAGGAACTCAACGGCATCAAGGCCACCCTCAGCGAGAACCAGAGCGGCGCGGACGCCATCCTCAAGGACTACCAGAAGGCCAAAGCGGACCTCGCCTCCTGCGTCAAGGACCGGGATGCGCTCCGGAAGGAACTGGAGGAGGCCAAGGCGAAGGCCAGGGACCAGCAGGACATCCAGGCCAGCAATGGGCTTCCGAACATCACGCCGGCCCGGGCCCTCAACATCACGCGGGTGACCCCCGACGTGAGGAACGTGAGCCGCGGCGTCGTCGTCGTCAACGTGCTCATCAGCGAGAACGGCGAGGTCCTGGACACGCGCCTGATCCAGGGCCTGCCCGGGACAAGCATCGATGTGCAGAAGGCCAACGAAGCCTGCGTGGAAGCCGCCAAGCGGATCGTCTTCGACCCCGCTCGCACCGCGGATGGCAAGACCAAGCTGCGCGTCTGGCAGGCCGTCGGCTTCATGGTGGACTGAAGAACGCTAGTTCGGCTTTTCCTGGGCCAGCCCCTCCCGGGAGAGGCTGGCTTCCAGGAAGCGGTGAATGGAGGCCAGGGTCTCCTGGTGCATGTCCAGGAACTGGACCCCGATCAGTGCATGGGGTGAGGCATCGGTCCGCCAGGCGATCCTTCCCCGGATGGGGCGGCGGTCCAGACTGGGGTGCAGCAGCTTGAGGGAGGAGAGCAGGCTGCCGCGCGTCAAGGCCGCCGGGAGCTCGAAGAGCATGAACCGGAGGCAGCAGCCTCCGGGGCTGAGGTTGACCAGGGCTGCACCCAGACCCGAGACCCCGGCATCCTGGAACGACACGTCCGAGCCCGGAAGGTCGTCCTGGGCCATCCGGACGGTGGCCCGGTATTCTCGAGGGACATAGACCCGATCCGGATTGCTCGCAACGGACACCTGGTACCTCCTCGGAATCAAGCCTGGAACCGGTTCAATCCACCCGGCAGCACACGTTGCCATGGGCCCAGGCTTGGCAGGCCAGTCGCTGGTCCTTCCGGGCCTTGAGCACGTTCAGGATCCGGGACTCGGAGGCTCCCGCTTCGGAAAGCTGGTCCAGGCCCTCTTCCACCGTGACCAGACAGGTCCCGCAGCGGGCGTGCCCACCGCACCGGTGCGTGAGGGGCGCTTCACCCTTGGCAGCCGCCATCAGCAGGCTCAGTTCCTTGTCCAGGTCGATCTCCGCGGTGATTCTGCCTTTGAACCTGACCTTGAACATGGAACCTCGCGAGATGAACAGGGGTGCTGCCTGTGCCAGTCTATGCGAGAGCCCGGGAAATTCCCAAGGGTTCGGGTAAACTCAAGGCATGTGGCACACCGAACACACGCTCGAGACCACGACGGAACCGGAGGCGATCTGGCGCCGGTACACGGACGTGGACGGCTGGCCCGACTGGGACGAGGGGCTGGAGTGGGCCCGGCTTCTGGGACCGCTGAAAGTCGGCAGCGCCGGCAGCCTCAAGCGCAAAGGCGGTGTGCGACAGCGGTTCACGGTGGTGGATGTCCAGGAAGGCCGAGGGTTCACCTGCCTGGGCCGCAAGCTCCTGGCCAGTATGCGGCTGGAGCACCGCGTGGAGCCCAGCAAGCTGGGCAGCAAGGTGACCCATCGCATCGAGATCCAAGGTCCCTTGTCCTGGTGGCTGCGGCTGACCTCCGCCCGGCGGCTGCGTCAGACCCTGGCACCGGCGGTCCGCAAGCTTGCGCGGATCGCGGGTCGGCACTGAGTTGCTGAGGAGGCTGGACTCATGACCCCCGAGGATGTGGTCCGGCGTCAGCTCGACGCCTACAACAGCCACGACCTGGAAGGCTTCCTGGCCTGCTATGGCGAAGCTGCCAGCATCTTCCGGCTGCCCGCCCCGGACCCCCAGCTGATCGGGAAGACCCAGCTCCGGGAGGCCTATGGGACCCGGTTCCGCATCCCCACATTGCGCGCGGAGATCCTGAACCGGATGACCTTGGGCAACAAGGTCGTGGACCATGAGCGGGTCCATGGCCTGGCGGATACCCCCGTCGAGGTGGTCGCAGTCTACGAAGTCCTGGAGGATGCCATTCAGCGGGTCTGGTTCCACTACCCTTCCTGAGGCGCCAGCCGGAACCTCCAGCCACGGAGCAGCCATGAAGCGAATCCCTACCCTGTTCCTCCCGGCGCTCCTGTGCGTCCTGCCCGTGGTGGGTCAGGGGCAGCCGGCTCCGGCCCCGGTGGCGGCCCTGCAGCCCTGCGACACCTGTGTCTCCGGTGTCATCAACTTCGCCAAGGTCTCCGATGCCCTCTGGCGCGGCGCCCAGCCCACGGCCGAAGGCTTCAAGGCCCTGGAGAAGATGGGCGTCCGGACGGTGGTCAGCTTCCGTCATGACCACGACGACCGGGAGCTGATGAAGGGCACCCGGCTGCAGTACCTGCGCATCCCGTCCCGGGCCTACCGTCCGACGGAAGCCAACCTGGTCCGGTTCCTGAAGGTCGTGGAGGACCCCGCCAACTGGCCCGTCTACATCCACTGCGCCCAGGGACGGGACCGCACGGGATACAACGCCGCCGCCTACCGGATGATGGTCCAGGGCTGGGCGGCGGAGGATGCCATCCGCGAGATGGACACCTTCCGCTTCAACAAGATCTGGTTCGGGAACCCCGGCTTCCTGCGGAAGCTGGATGTGGCGCGGTTGAAGGAGAAGCTCAAGGTGGAACCGAAACCCTCCTTCGTGAGCCCAGCGCCCTGATCACCGCCAGGTGGGCGCGGGCCTCCCGAGTCCTTCCAGAACCTCCTCCGCCGCCCGCAGGCCGTGGTCCTGGGCCTCCTCGAAGAGGGCGAAGCCCGAGAGGTCCGCGTGGGCGAAGTGGATGTTCCGGTAGGGCTGGCGGGCCTGCTCCAGGACGGGGCTCCACATGAGGCCCGGGCGGGGCCGCACCATGGCATGGCCCCAGCGCATGACATCGATGCGTGAAAGACACCGTTCCAGATCCGGGTGGACCGGCTTCAGATCCTCCAGAATCAAGCGGACACAGTCCTGCCAGGAGACCATGGCCAGCTTCTCCCAGTCTGCCCGGACATCGCCTCCGGCCAGGGCATGGTAGTAGGTCCACACGGTGGGGCCATGGTCCCGGAGGCTCTGGTGGGTGGCCACCACATAGCCCAGGCCGCGCCCTCCGCGGATGACGTTGTCCCAGGCGAGGGGGAAGGTGGACTCCTTCGGCCGCTCCCGGAGGGTGAGGTTCGACACGATCCACGCGCTGGGGAGGAACTCCTGGAAGAAGGTTCGGCCTCGCGCCTGAGCCAAGTCGGGGATCACGCGGCCCGCCATGAGCAGGGAGCCCGCGTGGATCACGCGCCGGGCCAGGAAGCCCAGGGGCCGGCGCCGGGCCGTATCCCAGGCCAGCACCTGGACGCGGTCGTCCTCCCGGGGCCACAGGCGCGTCACGGCAGTGCCCGTGAGGACTCGCTCCCGGCAGCACTCGAAGAGGTGGTTCACCAGGAAGCCGTTCCCTTCGGGCCAGGTGAGCACCGGGCGGCTCTCCTCGCCGGGGCCGGACTTGCGGGCGGCGAAGTAGTAGAG
>CAYZND010000065.1:0-553 GCA_964479495.1 uncultured Mesoterricola sp. | reverse complement strand
GCCCTGCCCAGGCGCTGGTGGTCTCGGGCCGGGCGCCATAGTCGTCCCGGCAGGCATAGTCGGTGAGCCAGTTCAGGCGCTCGGAGGTGAGTCCACGGGCATCAAGCCACTGGTGGAAGCTCTGGCGGTCCAGCTCCTGCACTTCAGGGGCATCGGAGCCCTTGGAGCGGGGCACGGCGAAAGCCCTCCGCCCCCGGGCGTCCCGCCAGGACACCCAACGGTCCACTTCCCTGAAGAAGGCCCGGAACTGCCGGATGTCCTCGGGCGTTTCCCCGGTATGGAGGTAGAGGCCCTCCCACCACTGGCCCAGGGTGTGGAGGCGCTCCTCAGGGCTTCTCACGCCGTGCTCTTCCCCGAAAAGAGCCTCTCCCTTCTCGTCGAACCCTTCCAAGACCCCGGCTTCCTGCAGCAGCCGCACCATGGCCGTGGACTCCCGGGTCGGAGCGATCACGTAGTGAGCTGCCAGGGGGTAGGCACTCACCCCGTTCCGCCCCGAGCGAGAGGTTCCCCCCACCCCCGACTCCAGCTCCAGGAGGCGATAGTTCCTGAAGCC
>CAYZND010000064.1:0-13320 GCA_964479495.1 uncultured Mesoterricola sp. | reverse complement strand
GAGGAGCAGATGATCACGCCGATGGTGGCGCAACTCGTTCACATGCTGGACCTTCGGTTGGAGGGTTCCCTCGGGCACACCTGGCGGTCGTGGCGCGACCGGTACCTTCCGGCACTCGACGCCTTATTGTCGGCCTTTCGGGGTGTGGCGCTGCGCCAGAGCCAGGCAAGCAGCAACAAGGTGGCCTCCGCCATGCAGCCGCATCTTCCTGACGCCTGCCTGGCCCAGGCCGAGGACGCGCCCACCGAGCAGTCCCGGGAGCTGTCGGACCGCATGAAGGTCCTGGGGGACCGGACCCGGCTGGACATCCTGCGGCTGCTCAGCGATGGCCCGAGCTACGGGAAGGCCATCGCCGAGCGCCTGGAGCTCACCACCGCCACCGTCTCCCGTCAGCTGGACCAGCTCAAGGAAGCGGGCCTGGTCTCGGAAGACAAGGCGGATGCCAGCAATGTGAAGCTGGTCCATCTCCGGAAGGAAGCCGTCGCCGAGCTGTTCGGCTCCCTCCAGGGCTTCCTGGGCATCCCGAAGCCCTGAAAAAGTTTCCACCCCCCTTGACAGGGGGTGGGATCTGCCTCATCTTGTAGTTGCGTGATTACCTAACTACAAGGAGACCAAACATGACCACCCAGACCCTCCGGAATGCCCTGATCCTCCTCCCCTCCATGCCCACCTTCAGCACCAAGGGCACAGCCGAGACGACCCAGCCCACCACCGGCTTCCGCCTTCCCCGCTGGGAGCGGCATCCCTTCAGCCGCTCGGACCACAGCACCGGCAGCATGGACCAGGACTGGATCCGCACCCACCTGCCGTGAGCCGCTCTGACGGTGCGGCACTCAGCCCGGGATCGCAGGGGACTCACGTTCCCTGCGATCCCATCGCGTTTTCACCCCCTGCGCGGCCTTCACTCCCGAGGAGCGCGAGGCCCTGGGCCTCGATGGGCTCGTGCGCCCTGCGGTGCTCTCCCTGGAGAGCGAGGTGGAGCGCGCGTACGATGCCTTCCGCCGCAAGCCCGACGACCTGGAGAAGTACATCTTCCTGGTGGCCCTCCAGGACCGCAGCGAGGTGGTCTTCTACAAGCTCGTCACCGAGCACCTCAAGGAGATGGTGCCCATCGTCTACACGCCCACCGTGGGCACGGCCTGCCTGCAGATGAGCAGCATCCAGCGCCGCTTCCGGGGGGTCTACATCACGCCTGAGAACATCGACCACATCGACCAGGTCTTCCGCAACATCACCCTGCCGGACGTGCGCCTCATCGTCGTCACCGATGGCGAGCGCATCCTGGGCCTGGGTGACTTGGGCTCCGATGGCATGGGCATCCCTGTGGGCAAGGTGAGCCTCTATGTGGCGGCGGGCGGCCTGCATCCCCACGTGTGCCTGCCCGTGTGCCTGGACGTGGGCACCAACAACCCGCGCCTGCTCGACGATCCCGCCTATCTCGGCTACCGCCACGCCCGTCTGAGGGGCGAGCCTTACGAGAAGCTGGTAGAGGCCTTCGTGATGGCCGTGAAGCGCCACTTCCCGGAAGCCCTCCTGCAGTGGGAGGACTTCGGCAAGGGCACCGCCTTCAAGAACCTGGACCGCTACCGGGACCGCATCCTCTCCTTCAACGACGACATCCAGGGCACGGGCAGCACCGCGCTTGCCGCGCTCATGACGGCCATGCGCATCAAGGGTCACCGCTTCCAGGACGAGCGCTACCTCATCGTGGGCATGGGCCAGGCGGGCACGGGCATCGCTCAGAACATCCTGGCGGCGCTGGCCGAGGAGGGCCTGACGCCCGAGGAGGCCCGGGCCCGCATCTTCGCCGTGGACATGCAGGGCCTCCTGGTGGAGGACGATCCGGCCCTGGAGGAACCGCAGCGACCCATGGCCCAGCGGCGCCCGGCGGTGAGCGGCTGGTCGCTGGACTCCGCAGGCACCATCTCGATGATGGACGTGATCCGCAACGCGAAGCCCACCGTGCTCATCGGTGTGACCGCCCAGACGGGGCTCTTCAGCGAGGCGGTCCTGCAGGAGGTCGCCAAGACCACGGAGCGCCCCATCGTCTTCGCGCTGTCCAACCCCACCTCCAAGTGCGAGGCCACGCCCGAGCAGGTGTGGACGGCCACGGACGGCCGGGGTTTGGTGGCCACGGGCAGCCCGTTCCCGTCCATGGAGTGGAAGGGCCGCACCCTGCGCCCTTCGCAGTGCAACAACATGTACATCTTCCCTGGCGTGGGCCTGGGGGCGCTGGTGGCCAAGGCCTCCAAGGTCACGGACAGCATGCTGATGGCCGCCAGCCGCGCCATCAGCGCCATGGTCACGCCCGAGCAGGAGGCCCTGGGCCTGCTGCTGCCCCCCATGGAGGACATCCGCAGGGCCTCGGCGGTGGTGGCCGTGGCCGTGGCCCGGCAGGCTCGGGAGGAGGGCCTCGGGCGGCGGCTGGACGACGACCATCTGGCCCAGGCGGTGGCCCAGGCCCAGTGGGAGCCGCACTTCACGCCCTTCCGGGCAGGGTGAACCTCAGACCGTGGTTGGGTTCTCGGTTGCCGGTGCGGCTGCCTCCGGGACCCGCCCGATGCGGGCCGCATGCTCGAAGAACCGCGCGAAGAGTGCGATGCCGCCGCTGGCCTGCTCCCAGTCGTAGTTCTCGTTGGGGGCGTGGTAGCCGTGGCTGGGCAGGCTCAGGCCCAGGAAGTAGACCGGGGCGCCCAGCACGTTCTCCATGGTCGTCACGGCGCCGATGGAGCCGCCCTCCCGGGTGAAGACGCAGGGATGGCCGAAGGCGAAGTGGTAGGCATCCTGCACGGCCTCGGCGTAGGGTCCGCTCACGTGCCCGCGGAAGGGCGCCAGGCTGTGGTCCTCGCGCACGACCACATCGGGGAAGTGCTTGGCCACGAAGGCGCGGATGCGCTCGAACGTCCGGTGCGCATCCATCCCGGGCACCAGGCGGCAGCTCATCTTCACTTCGGCCCGAGGCGGCACGGCGGTCTTGATCCCTACCCCGGTGTAGCCGCCCACGACGCCATGCACATCCATGGTGGGACGACCCCAGATGCGCTTCATGAGCTTCAGCGGATCCTCGGTGCGCAGGGACTTGATGCCGTGGTCGCGCTTGAACACGTCCACGTCGAAGCCGGCATTCAGCCAGTGCTCCAACTCTTCGGGCTCGGGCTTCACCACGTCGTCGTAGAAGCCGGGGATCTTCACCTTCCCGGTCTCGCCGTCCATCATCTCGGCCACGACCTTCATGAGCTCCGAGAGGGGGTTGCGCGCCGCGCCCCCCACGAGGCCCGAGTGCATGTCGTGCTCGGCGGTCTCCAGGGTCATGGCGAAGGTCATGAGGCCCCGCAGGCCCGCGGGGGTGCTGGGCTTGCCGCGGGTGACCCAGATGGTGTCGCTGACCACCACGAGGTCCGTGGCGAGCTTACCCCGGTGGCGCTCCATGGCGTTGCGGAAGCTGGGGCTGCCCACCTCCTCCTCCATCTCCCACAGGAACCGGATGTTGATGGGCAGGCCCGCCTCCTTGGCAGCGATGGCGCCGTAGAAGGCCGTGATGGCGGGACCCTTGTCATCCGTGGTGCCACGGCCCCGGAACACGTCCCCGTCAATGACCATGCGGAAGGGGTCCGTGTGCCAGCCCGGCTCGTTGGCGGGCTGCACGTCGAGGTGGTTGTAGACCGTCACGGTGGGCAGGTGGGGGTCGCGCCCCATGGCCCCGAAGACGATGGGATGGCCGCCCGTCTCGAGGATCTCGCCCTCGAAGCCATAGCGGAAGAACATGTCCCGGGCGTACTCGGCACAGCGCCACATGTGGTCCCGGCAGCCGGGATCGGAGGAGATGGTGGGCATCTCCACGAGGTTGCGCAGTTCCCACTCGAAGCCTTCCCGGCGGCGGTCGGCAAAGGCCTGGAGGGATTCACGGGTCATCGTTTCGGCATCCATGGGATGGGTCTCCTGGCGTGCGCTGCGGCGTACCTATGATGAAGCCCGGTTAGAATCGATTCAAACGGAGACCTCATGAATCGGTTCGGAAGTTCACGCCTGCGCATCGCCTGGACCCTGGCGAGCCTCCTGCTGGCGGGACTGGCCTTCGGTTCCGTCCAGGGGGTGGGCTCCGACGGCGCGCACGTGGTGGTCTTCGGCACGCCCGTCCCCCTGGGCTCCAATGCGGCGGGCATCGCCGCGGATGGACTGGGGGCCTTCCTCTATGCGCTGGTTCCCGCCACCTTCGTGCTGGGCGGGTTCGGCCCCTTCGGGGATTGGCTCGCTTCGGGCTCCCGGGGGGAGCGCTTCAAGGGGCTCCTTCTGGGCGCACTCCTGGCGTTCGTCCATGGTCTCTTCCTGAGCCAGGTGGCCCTCCTTCCGGCGCTGGCGGCCGCCTTCAAGCTCTTCGGCCCGCCCTTCGGCTCGGGTCCCGGGGCGGGCGCCTGGAACCGGCTCCTCCAGGCGGACCTGAACGGCGTGGTCCTGGGCATGGAGCTGCTCCTCTGGGCCGGGGCCCTGGGCCTCGTCGTGAAGTCCAACCGGGGCCTGGGCATCCTGGGGGCCTATGCCCTCGCGGCCCTGGGCAAGGGGATCACCTGGGTGGGCGCGTTCGGCGCCGACCTGGAGCTGCCACGGCTCTCCGTCAAGACGGCAGCCTTCCTGGGCCATCTCCTGCCCTCGGAGTCCCTGCCCAGTGACGCCCTGGCCTGGACCGCCCTCCCGCTGTCCCTCGGCGGTCCCATGCTCCTGTGCGCCCTGCTGCTCTTCCTGCCCGGCAAGGCCCCCGCCAAGTCCGGCACCCCCCGCAAGGCCAAGGCGTGACCGCACACCGCTCCCTCCTGCCCCTGGCGCTGCTCTGCGCGGCCGCGCTGAGTGCCCAGGCTCCGGCGCCTGCGCCGCAGGATCCAGCGGTGGTGAAGCGGCGGCTGGCGGAAGTGCAGACCCGCCTGGCCCAGGTGGACCAGCAGCTCGGCTCGCTGAAGCGGCGCCGCAAGGGCGTCCTGGTGGAGCTGCAGGACATCTCCCTGCAGGCCGAGCGGGCCCGGGCCCAGGCCGAAGGCGCGAAGATCAAGCGGGACCAGACCGAAGCGGAAGTGAAGCAGATCAGCCAGCAGAAGGAGGGCATCCACCAGGAGATCCTGCGCCTGCGAGTGGAGCTGCGGAAGCAGGTGCGCTGGATGCAGGCCCTGGGCCCCTGGGGCGGCCTGAGCTTCTTCCCGACCCTGTCCAACTTCGAGGAATACCTTGTCCAGGGCCGCTACCTCGCCTACTGGCGCAACCAGGAGCGGCGGAAGCTGGAGCTCGTGCAGCGGCTCCAAGACGACCTGCTGCTGCGCGAGAAGGAGCTGCAGGAGGCCGTGGTGCGGCTGGCCCAGGAGGAGAAGGAGACCGCCCAGCTCCAGGCCAACCTCAAGATGAACGAGGAGCGGCTCCAGGCGTTCCTGGACGACCTCGGCCAGGACGAGACGCGCCAGAAGGATGTCCAGGCGGAGCTGGCGGAGGAAGCCATCCAGCTGGAGCGCATGCTCAACACCCTGCTGGGCAAGTCGCGTACGGAAACGTTCGAGAGTGCTGTGGCCTTCGCCAACCTGCGGGGCGAGCTGCCCAAGCCCGCGGAAGGCACCCTCTCCCAGGGCTTCGGCGAGCATGTGCACCCCCGCTTCCGCACGAAGACCATGCAGTCGGGCCTCCTCATCTCCACCGAACCCGGGACCCCCGTGCAGGCCGTCGCCGATGGCAAGGTCGTGTTCGCCGATGTCTACCAGAGCTACGGCCCCATGGTCATCCTCGACCATGGGGGCGGCTACTTCAGCCTCTACACCCACATGCGCGTCTTCACCGTCTCCAAGGGCCAGATCCTGAAGGCCGGCGAATACCTGGGGTCCTCCGGGGACTCCCCGGAAGGCCCCCGCCTCGGCTTCGAGATCCGCTACCAGACCCAGCCCCAGGATCCCAACAAGTGGCTGAAGGTGAAGTACAAGTGAGGTGACCCTCTCACGGTTTCCAGGGCTTCAGCTGGAACCCGCCCGAGCCATCCTCCACCCGCCACCCCAGCGTCTGGATCTCCGCGCGCAGGCGGTCGGCCTCGGCGAAGTCCTTGCGGGAACGGGCTTCCACGCGGGCCTGGGCCAGCTGCAGCACCGCCTCGGGAGCTTGGTGCTCGCGGATCAAGGCCAGATCCAGCCCCAGCGCCTTGTCGAAGGCCTGCAGCGTGGCGCGCCGGACGGTCTCCGGAAGGTTCCCCTTGGCGGCCTCCCAGGCCAAGGCCAGGGCCCGGGGGAAGTTCAGGTCCTCGTTGAGCGCCTCCGTGAAGCGCTCCGTCAGCTCGGGGTCCGGCCTGCCATCGCCAGGATCTCCGGCCGCCGCGAGCCGCAGGCGATCCAGCGCCGTGGCCACACCGTCGAGGGCCTCCCAGGTGAACATGAGGTGGGTCCGGTAGTGGGCCGTGAGGCAGAAGTAGCGGTAGGCCAGCGGATCGAACCCCCGATCCAGAAGGGTCTGCAGACGGAGGAACCCACCGGTGCTCTTGGACATCTTCGCCTGGTCCAGCTGGAGGAAGTAGCCATGGAGCCAGTAGTTGGCCAGACGGGTCCCGCAGCGCGCCTCCGTCTGCGCGATCTCGTTCGTGTGGTGCACGTTGATGTGGTCCTCCCCGCCGCAGTGGATGTCGAAGAGGTCGCCCAGGTAGCGCTGGGCCATGGCGGAGCACTCGATGTGCCAGCCCGGAAAGCCCACGCCCCAGGGGCTGTCCCACTCCATCTGGCGCACCTGATCCGCAGGGCTGAACTTCCAGAGCGCGAAGTCCGTGGGGTTCCGTTTGTCGCCCAGCTCCACGCGGATGCCCGCCCGCTGGCCCTTCACGTCCAGCCGCCCGAGATGGCCGTAGTCCAGGAGCCTCGCCGTGTCGAAGTAGATGCCATCCGGAGTCCGATAGGTGAAGCCCTTGGCTTCCAGGTCCTGCACAAACCGGATCTGGTCCGGGATGTGCGCCGTCGCCTGGCACCAGACATCGGGCTCCGAGATGTTGAGGGCCGTGAGGTCCTTCCGGAAGGCCTCCGTGTAGTCCTCTGCGATCTCCCAGGCCGAGCGACCGGTCCGCCGGACCCCTTCCGCCATCTTATCGTCCCCCGTGTCCGCATCGGAGGTCAGGTGGCCCACGTCGGTGATGTTCATGACGTGGCGCACCTGGTAGCGGTTCCACAGGAGAACCCGCTTGAGGCCATCTTCGAACAGGTACGTTCGCAGGTTGCCGATGTGGGCGTAGTCGTAGACCGTCGGACCGCAGGCGTAGAAGCCCACTTCCCCGGGCTTCAGGGGAACGAAGGGTCGGACCGTCCTGCTGTAAGTGTCGTAGAGACGCAAAGCCATGGAAACCTCGCTGAAAACAACACGGCCGCCCGATACAGGCGGCCGTGGGCTCGAAGGGGGCGTGCGCGGTCAGCGCGGGCGAGCCTGCGGCGGCCGGGAGTACCGGCACCGGGCGCAACAGCAGGCGGACAGACGCGACATGGCGAAAGGCTACCAGAGGTCCCAGTCAGGAGTCCAAGTACGGATTGCCGATACACTCGGGACATCGCCCCCGCCGCGAAACCCTCGGAAAATCCATGCACATGCGCCCCCTGTTCTGCCTTGCCACACTGACCCTCGCCCTGTCGGCCCAGTCCCCGATCCAGGTAGGCCAGACGCTGCCACCCCTGCTGGATCTGCGGTCCGTGGATGCGGTGCACCTGGTGCCGAAGGATGCGCGGGATCCGGCGCAGATCGAGGCGGCCCGCAAGGCCTGGAACCCCCTGGTGGAGCCGGTCCAGCATCACCCTGCCCTCCGGCTCCTGCTGCCCGGGACCGACCAGCGACTCCCCCTGCTCCTGGCCGCCAGCCAGGCCCTGAGGGCCCAGAACCCGGGCCAGCGGCTCTACCTCGCCTTCGAGCCCGGAGCCCCGGGTCTGTGGGAGGAGAGCGCCTGGGGCGCCCTGGACGGCGGCATCGTGACCGCGGAGGATCTGGGCACCGATCCCGGCCGCTGGCGGGACCAGCTGGTGAAGGCCCAGGAACAACTGCCAGGCCGCCCGTGGCACCTGTGGCTGCCCCTGGACCCCGGTCCCCGCGCTTCCCAGCTCCTGGGCGATGGTGCACGGCTGGTGGTGCCCGCCGAGGGGCCGTCCACGAAGCTGGCCGCGCTCATCCCGCCCGGATTCACGGACGTGGAAGGTGGCCTGGGGGACCTCACCCTGCGTCACCCCGGAACCGGAGAGCGCCGCCGCTGGATCTTCCGGGATGGCGTCTGGCTTCCGACGGAGCTGCCGAAGGAGCGCCAGGACGTGTCCGTCAGCGCCGAAGCCCTGTACGACGTGCACGGGCTCCTGGCCCGGATGCGCGCCACCCAGCTGCGGGATCGCGCGGCCATCCTGAGCCAGTCCGCCCGCCTGGACGTGGACCTGCACATCCAGGGGGAGCGCGGCAGTGGCGCGGACCTTGGCTTCACCTTCCGCAGCTTCGAGAAGGCCGGCGAGACCCAGGAAGTGCGCCAACAGGAAGTGCGCTTCAACGGTGTGAAGGCCAACCTCAAGGGCGATGTCCAGCTGCCCGTCATCGAACCCCGCTCCACCCTGGCCCCCCCGGTGACCCTGGAGCTGACGGAGCGGTACCGCTACTCCGATGGGGGCTCCGGTGGTCCGGGTGTGCGGATCATCCGCTTCGAGCCCGTGGACGCGGATCCCCTCCTGTTCGAAGGGGAGCTCCGCGTGGAGGAAACCACCGGCCGTGTCCTGGAGGAACAGGGTCACCGCAGCGGGCTGCCCGGCGTGGTCAAGAGCGAGCGCCGCGCCCTCACCTACGGAGAACTCGCTCCAGGGTTCTGGGGCCTGATGCGTGTGACCGCCTTCGAGCGCTGGGTCACCCCGGGCGGGATCTCCCAGGTCCAGCGGCGGCTCGTCTTCTCGGAGATGCGCGTCAACGAGCTCTCCTTCGATGCCGAGCGCCAGGCCGCCCGGGACTCCGAAGACACCATGCTGAAGCAGACGGTGGACGGGGTCCGCTACTTCACCAAGCAGAAGGACGGAAGCCGCAGCCTCCAGTCCCGCATGAAGCTCTCCGGCAAGGGTCTGGGCGCCGTGGCCATCGTGGACTCGCGCATGAGCCTGCCGGTGCTGCCGGCCGTGGGCTTCGCCTTCTTCGATTTCGATGCCTTCCAGCGCGGCATCCAGGTCAACGCCCTTGTGGCGGGGGTCTTCAACACAGCCAGTGTCATGATCCCGAACCTGCCCCTGGGCTTCGATGCCTCCGTCAAGGCCACGGCCATGCTCTGGCCCATCCCCGAGCGCCCCGTGGTGAACGGTCGTCTGCTGGAAGACGAAGCCGTGGACCGCAACTTCCTCCGCACCAGCTTCACCCTGGGGAGGGACCTGGGTGCGGGCTTCCGCCTGGAAGGCACGGGACTCTTCGACTACAACCGCTTCCGCAAGACGAAGGACGAGGATCACGAGACCCCTGGATTCGAGCCACCGCCCTCCGGCTGGCAGCGGGGCTGGGAAGGCAACCTCGGCTGGCAGTTCCAGGGGTTCCACGCTCGAGCCCTGTATGGCGGGGGGCGCCGCCCCCATGGCACCTACGGCACCAGCGCAGACCCGCGCACGATCCCCGAAGAGGGCCGCTACCGCTACTGGGGCGGCAGCCTGGGCTTCGACCAGCGCCTCGGGGGCCTCTGGATGCTCCACGGCGAGGTGGGCCACCTCGCAGGACACGGCTTCGACCGGTTCCTCCAGGTGGGAGGCGAAGCCCGGGTGCAGGGCGTCAACACCGCCGCCCTGCCCTCGGATCGCGCCGACTACGCCAAGGTCTCCCTGACCCTGCCCGCCAGCCGCCTGCTGCGCATCACCGCGACCCTGGATCACGCCCGCCTCCGGGCCATCGACAACGGCCAGATCTACCGCTTCACCGGCCTCGGCCTCGCCGGCGATATCCCCGGCTTCGGCTGGTTCACCACCGTCCGCGTGAACCTCGGCGCCGGCCTCCAGAGCGACATCGACGGCCTCAAGGGCGTGCAAGGCTACGTGGCGCTGCTGCGGGCGTTCTGAGATTCAAGCCGTCAGGACGGGCATAAAAAAAGAGAGAAGAACCTCGCGTTCTTCTCTCCGCTGTGTTTTGTTGGGTCGACTACGCGTAGAACCCGCGGTAATGCTGGGCCTGGGACACGCGGTCCAGGGCCAGGATGTAGGCGCCGATGCGGGGGTTGGTCTTGTACTTGTCGGTGGTGGTGAAGACGGCCTGGAAGGCGTGGGTCATGTACTCCACGAGCTTCTCGTTCACTTCGCGCTCGCGCCAGTAGTAGCCGATGCGGTTCTGCACCCACTCGAAGTAGCTGACGGTCACGCCGCCGGCGTTGGCCAGGATGTCAGGCACCACGAGCACGCCATTGGACAGCAGGATGGGATCGGCCTCGGGCGTGGTGGGGCCGTTGGCGCCCTCCACCACCACCTTGGCGCGCACCTTGGCGGCGTTGTGCTCGGTGATCTGGTTGTCCGTGGCGGCGGGCACCAGGATGTCCACGGCCATGGTGAGCAGGTCCGCGGGGTCCATGGGCTCGGCGCCCTTGAACCCGGCCACGGTCCGCGCTTCAGCGTTGTGCTTGAGGAGGGCATGCACGTCGATGCCGCGGTCGTTGCGGATGGCGCCCCCACGGTCGGAGACGGCCACCATGCGCGCCCCGGCTTCATGCAGGAGCCGCGCGGTCTGGGAGCCCACGTTGCCGAAGCCCTGCACCGCCAGCGTGGCGCCCGCCAGGGGCTTGCCCAGGCGCTGCATGGCCTCGCGGGCGGAGATCAGCACGCCCCGGCCGGTGGCCTCGGTGCGTCCCAGGCTGCCGCCCAGGCCCACGGGCTTGCCCGTGACGACGGCGTTCTCGGTCTTGCGGGCGTGCATGGAGAAGGTGTCGAGCACCCAGGCCATGGTCTGGGAGTTGGTGCCCATGTCGATGCCGGGCACGTCACGATCGGGTCCGATGACATCCATGATGTCGGCGGTGTAGCGCCGGGTCAGACGCTCCAGCTCGCCCTGGCTCATGGTGGAGGGATCGCACACGATGCCACCCTTGCCGCCGCCGAAGGGCACGTCCACCACGGCGGTCTTCCAGGTGTTCCAGGCCGCCCCGGCCATGATCTCGTCCAGGGTCACCCCCGGATCGAAGCGGATGCCGCCCTTGGCGGGACCACGCACGAGGCTGTGCTGGACACGGTAGCCCGTGAAGACCTCCCAGCGGCCGTCGTCCATGTGCACGGGCAGGCTCACGATGACGGAACGGAGGGGCTGGATGAAGACCTTGAACAGGGCGTCTTCCAGGCCGTAGAGCTCGGCTGCCGCGCGAAGGCGGGTCTGCATGGCATCGAAGGCGCTGTGCTTGCTCAACATGGGTAACTCCGGTATATCGATCAGAATTCGGCGGGATTCCCGGTGACGGGATGGATCTCGGGAGGCAGTTCGTATTCCCGGCCCTGGTGCCACAGCCCTTCCAGGTTGTAGTGGCGGCGCGTGTCCTCATCCATGACGTGGACAATGAGATCACCGTAGTCCAGCAGGATCCAGTTCCCGGAGGAATCGCCTTCCGTGGAGAGGGGCCGTTCGCCCTGAAGCTTCAGCTTCTCTTCGATGGCGTCTGCGATGGCGCGGTTCTGCCGGTCGCTGCCGCCGCTCATGAACGCGAAGGTATCGGTGAAGCTCGCGATGCCCTGCACATCGAACAACCGGATCCTGAAAGCCTTCTTGGAGCGTGCTGCTTCCACTACGCTCGCCAGCCGTGCATCTAAGGTCATTCGCTCTCCCACTCCTCTTTAACGGTAAAGGTTTTCTCGCCAGATCGCAGCTTCAACTTGAATCGGGAGCCCTTCGGGCCGGAGGCCTTGGGCGATCTGCTCCCGCAACCGCGAGGAGGAGAGCGGCAGCTGTGTGCCCGGCAACCAGACCAGCTCCCCCGGCGCTCCCGACCACCGGTCCCGCACCCTGGACCGAAAGGCCTCTGGGACATGCGTGTCAAAGCCGGGTCTTGGGGCAATGGCCAGGGAGGCGAGCTCCAGGATCCGATCGACCCGGCGCCAGTGTGGCAATCCCTGGAGCTGGTCGCAACCGATCAGCAGGATCCAGGCGGAATCAGGCTCCCGTCGCCGGAGATCCTCCAGGGTGTCCACGGTGTAGCTCACGCCGCCGCGCTCGAGCTCGAGGGGCTCCGCCCGGAAGGGGAGCCCGGTGACCTGAAGGGCCTCCTCGAGCATCCGGAGCCTTGAGCCGCTGTCCGGACTCAGACCGGGTTCCGCCTTGTGGGGGGACCGGGAGGTGGGGATAAACCTCACTTCCGCCAGGCCCAGGTGGGCCAGGGCCAGCTCCCCCAGCTTCAGGTGTCCGAGATGGAGCGGATTGAAGGCGCCACCCAGCAGGCCGACCCGTCTGGCGCGTCCGGTGCTCATGGCCGGTGCAGCTCTCCGAGCAGGGCTCCCAGCTTGAAGACAAGCGGCTTGAGCCCTTCGCCGGTGACCCCCGAGATGAGGATCGGCTCCTGACCCCGGCTCTGGCAGAGGGCCTCGAAGCGGGTCCGGCGCTCGTCATCCTGGAGGGCGTCCAGCTTGGTGCCCACCAGCCAGCGGGGCTTGGAATAGAGGACTTCCGAGAAGGTCTGGAGCTCCGCTTCGATGACCCGGATGGCCTCCTCGGGTTCCTGCATGGGATCCGAGAGGTCCACCAGATGGAGGAGCATCCGCGTGCGCTCCACGTGGCGCAGGAACTGGATGCCCAGTCCCGCCCCATGGGCCGCGCCTTCGATGAGTCCGGGGATGTCGGCGATGACGAAGCTCTCCACCTCGTCCACGGGCACGACACCGAGCTGGGGCTCCAGGGTCGTGAAGGGGTAGTCGGCGATCTTGGGACGCGCCGCGCTCACACGGCTCACCAGCGTCGACTTGCCGGCGTTGGGAAAGCCCACGAGGCCTACATCGGCAATGAGCTTCAGTTCCAGCTCGATGTCCCGGATCTCACCTTCCTCGCCGGGCTGCGAGTGTCGGGGGGTGCGGTTCGTCGAGCTCTTGAAGTGGACGTTGCCCAGGCCGCCCCGGCCCCCTCGGGCCACGCAGACGGACTGGCCGTGCTCCAGCAGCTCCGCCAGCTGCTCCCCGCTGGGCAGGTCGCGGATGACGGTGCCAAGGGGCACCTCCAGCACCACGCTCTCGCCATCCTTTCCACGCCTCATCGCCCCTTCTCCGTTGCTGCCGCGGCCGGCGCACAACTCGCGCTTGTGGCGGTAGTTACGCCGATGGTTCAGGGCCTTCTGGGCCCGCAGGAGCAAGGGCAAATTCAGGCCGCCGTCTCCGC
>CAYZND010000063.1:8638-13418 GCA_964479495.1 uncultured Mesoterricola sp. | reverse complement strand
CTCCTCCGGCGCCCGGACCACCAGGATGGGCGCGGTGTAGAAGGAGGGATGGCGGCGGTAGACATGGATGCAGGACACAGGATCCTTGGTGCCCTTGGCATCCACGATGAGGTAGCGGAACTGCGGCAAGGGCGGCAGCGGGGGCTCCTCCTCCAGGGGGAAGATCGCCAGTCCGCCCGCCTCGGCGACACTCTGGAACAGACCCAGGAGCTCGTATTCCTCGGTCACGAGCCCCAACAGCGGCATGGGCGGCTGTTCCGGGACCGTATCGATGCCCCGGGGGAAGGTGATGCTCAGGGTCTGCTCCGCCCACCGCCACACGATGCCGCTCTTCTGCAGGCTGTGGAGCGTCCAGGGATCCGGGGTGGGGGCGTGCACGCCCGAAGGGAACATCAGCCTCAGCGCCCAATTCCCGGCATCCTCGACCCACTGGCCCGGCACGGTCGCTCCCTCGCTCACATGCATGAACAGCGGCTCCACCAGACCCATGACGGCCTGGTTCGCCAGGCTCCCGGACATCCAGACCGTGCCGACCGGGACCGCCTCCAGCTGGAGCGAAGCCTTGCGGACCTTCAGCAGGGCGCTCCAGGCCGGTTCCAGGAGGCGATGCAGGGCTTCCAGGCTCGAGGAATAGGGCGCTTCCTGAGGCATCTCGGAGACCGCTTCCTGGATGCCTTCCTCGACGAGGTACTGCAGGCGGCCGATTTCGTGCCGAAGGCTGTCCGCCATCTCGCCATGGGCCTTCTCGGCATAGCTCTGGAGCCAGCGCAGGCAGGAGGCCATGACGCCGAAGATCTCTCCCGTGCGCTGGGAGAAGCGCTCGTGCAGGGTCTTGACCCGCAGAAGCTCCCCCTGAAGCTCCGCCTGCCCGATCGCCCGCTGGGACAGCTGCGTGTGGCGGTGGGCCAGCGCGCCCTGCCGCACGAAGGCCTGGAGGAAGGCCAGTTCGAAGCGGCTGAAGGGACGATCCTCGTCTGCGCGATCCAGGTAGAGCATGCCCTGCACCACCCCATCGATTTCCATGGGGGCGCACAGCAGGGCGCCGCGGTGCAGCTCCAGGAGACTGGCTCCCTGGAAGCGCGGGTCGGTCATGGAAGCATTGGAGAGGACGGCGGTCCGGTGGGTGGCCACATAGCTCATCACCGACCGGGACATCCCGATCTTCTCCTCCGTGTCCCCGATGGCGTGCACGCACTGCCAGCTCCCGTCCGGGCGGATCATGACCACCAGGCCCCGGTCCGCAGTCAGCAGCTTCAGGGCTTCGCGGAGCAGCTCCTCCAGCACCGAGCTCGCGGTGCCCATGCGCAGCAGGACTTCCGTGGACCGGTGCAGCATCTCAAGGCCGCGGATCAGCACCAGGGCCTGGGCGGGCTCGGGCCGGACCTCGCTGAAGATGTCCCCCACGCCTTCGATGAAGTTGACGCCGTCCAATCCGGGGAAGGACGTCGTGAACGTCAGCTTCCAGTCCCCGAGCTGCAGCTCGTCTTGGTCCTGGAGGGTGCCGCCGGTGGCAGGAAGGGGCAGCCCATTGAGCAGGGTCCCGTTCCGGGAATCCAGGTCCCGGATCCACCAACGGTCCCCCGTCAGCCCCAGGACGGCATGCTGGCGCGAGACGCTGGCGTCCCCTGGCAGGGATACGCGGCAGGCCACGGGATCCCTCCCCAGCTTGCAGCCATCTTCCAGGAAGTGTCGGCGCAGCGATCCGGATTCCTGCCAGGACAAATAGGGCATTCAGCTCAATCCTGTTCAGAGGCGGGTGGTGGGCTATCGGAAATCAATGAGGTAAAGCATAGCGTGTCGGTTTATTCCGGCTTGGCCTAAATACCAGGATCGTCTTTCCGATGGTCCAGACATGCTCGATCCCTTCCACCTTGGCCTGGAGGCCCGCGATGACGGTCTCCAACTCTTCGGACGTGTTCTGGTTGAGCTTGATCTTCATGAGCTCGAGGCTCTCCAGCATCAGGTCCAGCTCCGCCGCCAGGGCTTCCGTCAGCCCTCCCTTTCCGACATGGACCACGGGTTTCAGGTGATGGGCTTGTGCTTTGAGGAACTGGCGCTGTTTCGGGGTCAGCATGGTCGTACTCCGGAATTCTGTAGTGTAGTACAGACTGGATACTTCGTTCATCGGCAGGAAGGCCGGACTCCCTGATCCCGGTGATCTCTTGACTGGATGTTTCATGCCCCCACCCGACCAGAGCCGTGACGCGAACCTGCCAAAGCCGGCCCAGGTTGGACAGGGACCGAATCCTGAGAGGAATCCCTACACAGCCTTTGTGCGCAGCTTCGAGGAGCTCATGGACAGCGCCCGGAGCCTGCCCCTGGGGGAGATCACCTTGGCGAAGCCGGTCCCCACGCGGGCCGGGGCGCCCGTCGTCATGGTGTTCGCGCCCCATCCGGACGACGAGTGCATCGTGGGCGCGCTGCCTTTGCGCTTGCGGCGGGCGCTGGGCGAGCGGGTCCTGGCCGTGGCGGTCACGCAGGGAAGCCGGCTGGACCGGCAGGACGCCCGGCTCGAGGAGATGCGGCAAGCCTGCGCCTTCCTTGGGTTCGAGCTTCAGGCCCCTTGCAAGGGCGGCTTGGCCGGCCTGCACCCGGACCGCAGGGAACTGGCCGGAATGTCGTGGGATGCCGCCGTGGGCTGCATCCTGCAGGTGCTGGTCCGGCATCGACCCACCAGGATCTTCCTGCCCCACGGGGAAGATCAGAACACGACCCACCAAGGCACGCATCGCCTGGTCATGGACGCCCTCCATCGCATGGACCCCGGCTTCCGCTGCCAGGTCTTCGAGACCGAATTCTGGTCACCGATGGTCGACCCGAACGTGATGGTGGAATCCACCGCAGGGGAGGTGGCCGATCTGGTGGCGGCCACCTCGTTCCATCGCGGCGAGGTCCAGCGCAATCCCTACCACCTGCGCCTTCCCTCCTGGATGTCGGACAACGTCCGCCGCGGAGGCGAGCTCCTGGGAGGTCAAGGGGGGACCGCTCCGGACTACCACTTCGCGACCCTCTACCGGCTGAGCTTCTGGGAGGGGGGCGGACTGCTACGCTGCGGCGATTTGGCCATGCTGGCGGCTGGAGCCGGACTGGGATCGTGGTTCGCCGAGAAGGCTTCTGCGCGATAATCAGGTTGATTCCCCATCCAGCCGAAACGCCATGCTCAAGGAGGTCCCATGTCCCAGGCCAGGATCCGCCGCATCGCCATCTGCACGGGTGGAGGAGACGCTCCCGGGCTGAATGCCGTCATCCGCGCCGTGGTGATCTCGTCCCTCAACCGGGGCTGGGAGTGCGTGGGCATCCGGGATGGCTTCAATGGCATCCTCTTCCCCGAGCGTTACCACGGTAACGGCACCTATCGCCTGACGAGGGAGACCGTGCGCGGCATCACGCACCTGGGAGGGACCATCCTCGGGACGACCAACAAGGGGAACCCCATGCAGTTCCCCGTGAAGCTGCCGGACGGGACGGTGAAGGAGATCGACCGCCGGGACGAGATCGTCAACTACTTCGCCATGCACGAGATCGATGCCCTGATCTCCGTGGGGGGAGACGGCTCCCTGACCATCGCGAACGCGCTGGCCGAGAAGGGGCTCCGTGTGGTGGGCGTCCCGAAGACCATCGACAACGACCTGGACAAGACCGTCGCCACCTTCGGGTTCGACACCGCCGTCACCTTCGCCACGGAGTGCCTGGACCGGCTGCACGCCACGGCGGAGTCCCACCAGCGCATCATGGTCGTGGAGGTCATGGGCCGCTATGCGGGCTGGATCGCCTTGCATGCGGGCATCTCCGGCACGGCCCACGCCATCCTCATCCCGGAGATCCCCTACGACCTGGGGAAGGTGGCCGAGAAGGTCCGCTCCCGCGAGGACATGGACCGGAACTACAGCCTGGTGATGGTGGCCGAAGGCGCCAAGCCCCGGGACGGCTCGACGGTCGTGGCCGTGAAGGCCGAGGATGGCCATGCGGAGCGGCTGGGCGGGATCGGCGACTACGTCGCGCGGAGCCTGCAGGAGCTCACCGGCAAGGAGGCCCGCAGCGTGGTGCTCGGTCATCTCCTGCGCGGCGGCTCCCCCACCGCCACCGACCGCCTGATCTCCCTGCGCTTCGGGGCCGCAGCCGTCCGGGCCCTGGCCGAGGGCGCTTCCAACGTCATGGTGGCGCTGGATCCCCCCACGGTCCAGTATGTGCCGCTGTCGGAAGTCGCTGGCCGCATGAAGCTGGTGCCGCCCGACTGCGACACGATCCTCACGGGCAGGGACCTCGGCGTCTGCTTCGGCGACTGATATCGGTTCGGAGGACTCACCCTGACCTTCGTTCACACTCTCATCCTTCATGCCATGGCCGCCTTCCTCCTTGGGGCGGGCCACGGAGCTCAGGGTCAGGACCTCCCGAAGATCGAGGTCCTCACCGAGGAGTTCCCGCCCTATTCCTACACCGAGAAAGGGGCGGTCAAGGGATTGTCCACGGAGATCGTCACCAAGGTGCTGGAGAACGCAGGGTTTTCCTACACCATCACGGTGCTGCCCTGGGCCCGGGCCCTGGCCTCCGCCCAGGTCGAGCCCAACACGCTCATCTACTCCATTGGGAGGAACCCCCAGCGCGAGAACTTGTTCCAGTGGGTGGGCGTCATCGCACCATCGGACTTCTACTTCTTCGCCCTGGCCACCCGGGATGACATCTCGATGAACAGCCTCGACGACGCCAAGAAGTTCATCATCGGCACCACCCGGAACGATGTGCGGGAGCAGTACCTGGTCTCCCAAGGCTTCCTCATGGA
>CAYZND010000063.1:0-8628 GCA_964479495.1 uncultured Mesoterricola sp. | reverse complement strand
TGCACCTCCAGTCCGTGACCAACCAGGAGCAGAACATCCTCAAGCTCTTCAGCCGCCGGATCGACCTGACGCCCCTGCCCTCGCTGCTGGCCTACTACCTGGCGGAGAAGAACGGGCACCGCCGCGAGGAACTGAAGAAGGTCTACAAGCTCACCGAAGTTTCCTCCGAAGGTTATTACATGGCCTTCAGCCCCTCGACATCGAAGGACATCGTGGAGCGATGTCGACTGGCACTGAAGAGGCTGAAGGATTCGGGGACCTACGACCGCATCCAGCAGACGTACGCGCCCCGTTAACGCAGTAGGAACCCCTTCCCGATCTCATCGCCCTCTTCGAGCCAGTAGCGGGCCTCGCCCGTGTAGTGGGCCTGGCCTCCCACGCGGATGACCACGGCCTCGCGCGGGCCGCAGGCCGTCTGCCGGATCACTTCCCCGGTGAATCGGGCGCCGGTGACGCTGTCGATCTCGCAAACCGTGCCCATGGGCACGAGGCCCCGCTGGAACCGGGCGGCCATGCGGGCGGTGACTCCCGAGCCCGTAGGGCTGCGGTCCACCTCCGCATCTGCAAAGACGCAGATGTTGGCGGAAGGCCCGTCCTCCGGCCGCTCGCGGCCATCGGTGAGGATGCTGCCGTACAGGAAGCCCAGGTCCGGTTCGAGGGGGTGCGATATGGGGAGGACGCGATTCACGGCCGCCGTGAGGGCCGTGGCCGCATCCACCAGGTCCCGCACCCGGTCCTTGCGGACGTCGAGGCCGAACTGGGCCGCATCCGCCAGCGCGTAGAAGGCTCCCCCGTAGCTCACGTCCGTGACCACGGCTCCGAAACCCTGGACCTCGACCGTGAGCTGGGCCGCCAGCAGGAAGGCGGGCACGCTCTCGAAGTGCACCCGCCCGCTGCGCCCCTCGCGGACCTCCACATGCGCCTTCACCAGTCCGCAGGGGCACTCGATGCCGACCTCCGTGACCGGCTCCACCTTGGCCACCAGCCCGTGGTCCACCGCATAGCGGCCCAGGGCGATCACCGCATGGCCGCACATGGTGCTGTAGCCTTCGTTGTGCATGAACAGGACGGCCAGGTCAGCCCCCGGCAGCGTGGGCTCCACCAGCAGCGCACCGTACATGTCGTAGTGGCCCCGGGGCTCGAACATCAGCAGCTTGCGGAGGTGGTCCAGGTGTTCCTTCGCATGGCGCCGCTTGGCCAGGATGCTGTCCCCCAGAACCGCGGGATAGCCCTGCCGGATGATGCGCACCGGCTCACCGCCCGTGTGCATGTCGAGCACCTGGATGCCGGAGGACTGCGTCATCGATCTGCTCCTTGGTTGCAGCGGTTCAGTGCGTTGGTCCTGGGAAGGGCACCGCGAAGGGACGACCGCAGTCCTCGGCCAGGGCCCGGTTCACGACATGCCCCCCATGGACCAGAAGACCTTCGGCCAGCCCGGGGGTTTCCTGGAGCGCAGCCTGCAGCCCATGGTTTGCCACGGACAGGATGTACGGCAGCGTGGCGGCCGTCAGGGCCTGGGTGGCGGTCTGGGGTACCTGGGCCGGGATGTTGGGTACGCAGTAGTGAAGGACGCCCTCCTCCACGTAGATCGGGTCCGAGAGCTTGGTCTGGCGGGCGGTTTCCGCAATCCCGCCCATGTCGATGCCGATGTCGATGAGCACGGAGCCCGGGCGCATGGTCCTGAGCATGGGTCGCGTGATCAGCTTGGGGGACAGCTTGCCCGGGATGGCGATGGCGCCGACCACAACGTCCGCGGCGGGCAGCCGTCTCGCCAGCTCTTCCACCGTGGACAGTGCCGTCTCGAAGTCGCCGCCCGCGCCATCTCCCAGCCGTTGCCGAAGACCGGGGAGCGAGGCCTCGAGCCCCAGGACCACCACACGGCAGCCCTGCCGCAGGAAGGAGCGCGCCGCCGCTTCCCCAGCGATGCCATCCCCCAGGATGAGCACCTGCGCCGGTGGCGCTCCGGCAAGCCCCTGAAGCAGGATGCCGCTTCCGGAGAGCGGACCTTCGCGCCACTGCAGCGCCCAGGCGGCGATCTGGGATGCCATGAGGCCTGCGATGGCGCTCATGGGCGCGAGCATGGGACGGCGTCCATCCGGAAGCGTGACCCCTTCGTAGGCCAGGCAGGTGACCCCGGCTGCCAGGACGGCGTCCAGCAGCTCCGGATCCCGCGCCAGCTGCTGGTAGCCGAAGATGAGGGTCTCCGGGCGCAGTCGGCCGAACTCCACCTTCTGGAGTTCCTTCACCTTGACGACCATCGGACAGTCGAAGACCTCCTGCGGCGTGCCCACGAGGCGGGCTCCCCGCTGGACATAGGCCGCGTCCGCGAAGCCCGCTCCGCGTCCAGCGCCCGCCTCCAGCAGCACCTCGTGACCGTGGGAGACCAGCTGCTCCACCATCCAGGGCGTCGCTCCCACCCTTGCCTCGCCATCCTTCACTTCCCGGGGGATCCCGATGCGCATGATCGCTCTCTCTTTGGGAAATATGATATATCAGCAACCTGGTAGGCCGGCGCCCATTGTTGTTCTCGGTCGTCCCCGTTCGCACCGTGGGGCTTCCCTGCGGAACTCGCGCTCGTCAGAAACCGTGCCGTCTCAGAATCGCCTTCAGGGCGCCACTCTTCTGGAGTTTCGCCAGCCCTTCATTGAAGTCCTGCACCTTCCGGTCGTGTCCGGCTGATCGCCTGGAGAAGGCGATGTACAGCGGCTTGATCTCCAGGGCGGGCTCGATGAATTCGAGTTCCTTCCGGGCTTCTGGAAACCGCGTGTCGAGGAGGTGCCGCGCCACATACTGGTCGATGAAGATGAGATCCACACGCCTGGCGATCAGCTTCTGGAGGTTCTGCTCATCGGTGACGGTCTCGTCCTTCACCAGGAAGTCCGCCGCATCAAAGGCTTCGGTGTTGAGGTAGCCCCGGACCACCCCGAAGCGATACTGTTTCATCCCCTGGAGGGTGGCGGTCATATCCTTCCGTGGATCGGACGGGAACCGGATGCCGCTGTCCTTGCGCACCAGGAAACCGACGGGGCCCCCCTGGAACGGGGCCGAGTACGTGAAGCTCCCCGTGCGGCTCTTGTCGAAGTACTCCGGGAACAGGCCGTCCACTTGGCCTGAGGTGGCCACCGCCAAGGCCCGGGCCCAGGGATAGAACGTGATGCGGACGTCGTAGCCCATGGTTCGGAACGCTTCGGTCACGATCTCGTGGACGAAGCCCTTCCGAGGCAAGGCTTCGCCGATGTAGGGCTCCCACTCCAACGTCGCCAGTTCGATCCTCTTTGCAGGAGAGGACCACAGCCCAAATCCATTGAGCAGCAGGAGAACGAGGAGCAAGCCTCCTCGGATGAGCCCTCGGCCGTGACCGCCGCAAGGCTGGGACCCGATGCCCTGCGGTCGATCGGATCCCCTCCAGCCTCTGTCCTGCTCTGCCATCACCGGCGTCATGCCCCTTCCCAAGACCCGCTCGAAGGCCTTTGCCGAGGAACGACTCAGAACCCGTACTTCTTGAGGATCGCCTTGATGGTTCCGGCCTTCTGCAGCTTGGCCAGCCCCTCGTTGAAGTCCTTGACCTTCTGCTCCGCGGCCGGGGTCTTTTTCGAGAAGAGGACGTAGAGCGGCTTCACTTCCAGGGGTGGTTCCAGGAACTCCAGCTCGCCCGAAGCCTGCGGGAACTTGGTCTTGATGAGGTACTGGGCCACGAACTTGTCGACCACGATCAGGTCCGTGCGCTTGGCCTGCAGCTTCCGGATGTTCTGCTCGTCACTGTCCGCCACGTCCTTCTTGAGGAAGGACGCGTTGTCGAACTCCTTGGTGTTGACGTAGTCCCGCACCACACCAAAGGTGTACTGCTTCATGCCCTGCAGGGTCTTGGTCTGCTCCTTCTGCAGGTCACCCGGGATCGTGATCTTGCTTTCCTTCCGGGCCAGGAAGCCCAGCGGCCCACCGGGGTAGGAGGCCGAGTAGATGAAGAGCGCAAGCCGGCCTTCGTCCATGTATTCCGGGAAGACCCCATCCACCTGGCCGCTCTCGCCCTCATCCACGGCCCTGGCCCAGGGAACAAAGCGGACTTCGACCTGGTAGCCCACCGTCTTGAAAGCCTCGGTCACGATCTCGTAGACGTAGCCCTTCCCCGCAAGCTTCTCACCGATGTACGGCTCCCAGTCCAGCGTGTTGAGGACCACCTTCTTGGCCTGGGCCTGGGCTGGAAGGACCTGGAAGAGCAGTGCCGCACCGAGGAACACCGAAACGACGTTCGACCTCATGATTCCTCCCATGGAGAAAAAGCTCCCCGGAGCGACGCGCCCCGGGGAACGCACTGACAGCGATGAGGCTCAGATCCATGTCGCACCCGATCGAGGGGGCAGTACCTCATCGTCCTCCATGAGTCGGACCATGAATGCGATTGCACAAAATTCGCACCAGGATGCAACCAGGACTTATTCCAGTATTTATCAATACTATGAAACAGGGCGTCGATTAAAATTATTTATATTTTTCGAGATCATCTCGATCAAATCAACCCGTCCATTCTCAGGACTTGCTGCTCGGATCGAAGGTCTCAAGGAGCTTCCACTTCCCTTCCTTGATCTGGATGATCAGCAACGGCTTGTTGTGGGGGTTGTGGGTCTCCTTCTCCATGGTGACCTTGCTCGTGAAGAGCTGGACGTCCTGGGCGTTCTCGATGGCGTCGCGGATGGCGGTGGTGTCCGGCTTGCCCCCTTTGGCCAAGGCCTGGCGGATGCCGTGCTCGATCAGCATGAGGGCGTCCAGGCCGTAGTAGGTGTAGACGCTCGGCTTGATGCCGTGTTTCTTCTCTCCCTCCGCGTTGAACTGGGCGAAGGCAGGATCGTCCGTGGAGGAGCCGGTGCTGAGCACGGAGCCTTCCAGCTTCGGGCCCGCCATGGGCAGCAGGTCGTCCACGAGCCAGGCATCCGCGCCCATGAACGTCGTCTTCAGGCCCAGCGTATCGGCCTGCTGGGCCATCAGGCCCACATCCTTGTAAGTGTAGGCCGCATTCACCAGGAGGTCGGGCTTGGCCACCTTGATCTTGGAGAGCTGGGCCCTGAACTCCGTGTCGCCCTGGTTGTAGCCCTCATTGGCCACCACCTCGCCCCCGAGCTCCTTGAAGTGGGACTCGAAGAACTTGTGGACACCGACGGTGTAGGGGGAGCTGACATCCGTCAGGAACGCCACCCTGCGCAGGTTCAGCTTCTTGTAGGCGAACTCCGAAAGCGCATAGCCCTGGTAGGGATCGATGAAGCAGACCCGGAACATGTAGGGGTGCAGCTGACCGGATTCCGAGACCGTCACGTTCACATTGGAAGCCGCGGTGGCGACCACGGGCACCTTCGAATTGTCGGCGATCTGGGCGATGGGGATCCCCGCGGCCGACCACGATGGCCCGATGATGGCCACGCACTTGTCCTGGTCGATCATGCGCTTGGTGACGGAGACGGCATCGGGCACCTCGGAGCGGGTGTCGTAGACCACCAGCTTCAGCTTGTAGCCATCGATGCCCCCGCTTTCGTTGATCCGTGCGATGTAGTCCTCCAGGAACGGAGTGGAGGTCTGGGCGATGTAGGCTTCCGAGCCTGTCTGCTCGGTGATGTAGCCGATCTTCAGGATCTTATCCTTCCGGCAGCCCAGGAAGGCGCCCCCGATCAATAGCAGCGCGGCCAGACCAGAGGCAAGGAGATGCGGGCGTTGCGGGCAGTGCATGGAGGCTCCTCATGGGAGGGGAACGCAGCGGATGTGTTCCCGGGTGGAAACGCAGGATCGTCGCCGCAGCACAGCACTGCCGCGACGCAGGGAAAGCAGTGCATGAGAGGATCGGCTCGACTAGAATTGTTTTTGAATACTGTTGATATCTTACTGCTATACCAGAATCAAACACAATGTGAAGTTCGTTGAAGTCGCTCAGCCCCCCGCCCCATCCAGCAAGTCCAAGGCTTGGAATACCATGCGTATAATGACCAGACACGACCCGCCTTCCAGCCCACTCCGAGACCGCCCATGCCCAAGCCCAAGCCCCTCCCGCCCAAGACCCGCCAGGCATCCCAGGAGACGGGAAGTCTGGCGGAGCGGGCCTACCTGCAGCTGGAGGAGATGATCGTCACCCTCGTGCTGCCCCCCGGCGCCTCCCTGTCGGAAGCCATCCTGAGCGCCAAGACGGGCATCGGCAGGACTCCCATCCGGGAGGCGCTCAAACGCCTGGAGCACCAGGGGCTGGTCACCAGCATCCCCCGGAAGGGGCTGATCGTCCGCGACATGAGGGTGGAGGACCAGTTCGCCCTGCTGGAGGTGCTCCGCCCCCTGGATCGCCTGATCGCCTGCAAGGCCTCCCGCCGGATCAGCGCCGCCCAGCGTGATGCCCTGCGCCTCTGCGCCGATGCCATGGTGAAGGCCGCGGCCGCCGAGGACATCCACCGCTTCCTGCTCTTCGACCAGGAGTGCGACCGGATCATCTACGAAGCCGCGCGGAACCCCTTCGCCAGCGACATCGTGACGCCTCTCTACTCCCACTCACGGAGATTCTGGTGCTCCCTGCAGAGGCCCGGAGATCTGGCGACCCTGGCCAACCACCACGCCGAGGTGATGAAGGCCGTGGCCGACGGCAGCGAGGAGAAGGCCGCCGCGGCCTCGGATGCCCTCATCGACTACCTGGAAGCCTTCAGCAGGGCTTCCATCGGCCTTCCCTGATCGGAGCCCCCATGAGCGAAGTCACCTTCGAAGACTGGAAGAAGCTGCAGCTGAAGGTGGGACAGATCCGGGAAGTGGAACGGGTCCCCAAGACCAAGAAGCTCTACAAGCTGCAGGTGGACCTGGGCGGCGAGAAGCCCGTCCAGATCGTCACCAGCCTCGTGCCCTACTACACCGAGGAGGAGCTGCAGGACCGGAAGATCATCGTGCTCACGAACCTTCAGCCCACCGCCTTCGCCGGTCATCGCTCCGAGGCCATGCTCCTCTGCGCCGAGACGGAAGACGGCAGCGCATGCACACTGCTGTCCGTCCACAAGGACATGGCGCCAGGAACACCCGTCACCTGAAGGCAAGCCCAGAGGTCTTGCGTACGGACAACCTCCGCTTATTGTGTTGGGCGTAGTCCCTCAGGCATCCCTTCCGGGACCTGCGCCTGGAGCAATGTCTCATGCACCGATGGAGATCCGGATGGCTGGGAAGCTGGATCCGCCCCCTTGGAATAACCTTCCTGATGGTTTCTCCTGGCCAATCGGAGGATGAAACAACCATCCGCATCACCAACGGCGAGTGGACCCCCTACCTGGGCGAACACCTGCCGGACCACGGCATCGCCTCCGCCCTCATCACGGAGTCCTTCAAGGAGGCGGGCATCAAGGTCCACTACGGATTCTTCCCATGGACACGTGCCCTCAGATTGGCCCAAGGGGGCGAATGGGACGCCGCCGCCGTCTGGTTCAAGACCCCGGAACGGGAGACGCATTTCTACTTTTCGGTGCCTGTCATCCAGAGCACCTACACCTTTTTCCACTTGAAAGAGACGCCGTTCGAGTGGAAGACCTTCGATGACCTCCAAGGTCTGCGGATCGGTGGAACCCAGAGCTACGCCTACGGGGAGGCCTTCTCTGCCGCAGACAAGGCGGGCCTGATCACCGTCGACTGGGCCACAGACGACGAGACCAACTTCCGGAAGCTGCTCGGGGGTCGCATCCAGGCCTTTCCCGTGGACCGGATCGTCGGATATGCCATGATCGCCAAGCTCTTCCCACCGGAGGTGGCCGCACGGTTCACGGACCACCCCCTTCCCCTGAAGTCCGACAGCCTCCACCTTCTGTTCTCGAAGAAGGTCCCGAAGAACGTGGAGAGAGTCGGTCTGTTCAACCAAGGTCTGGCAAGACTCAAGCACTCTGGCAGGTACGAGGAGTTGCTCCAGCGGGCCGCGCCGAAGCCGTAACCTTCCGGTTCAGGGATTCTTCGCCAGATGCTTGCGCTTATAGAGGCGCCAGGTGATGGCCCACTTGGCAGGGTCGTCGAAGTCGTGGTGGTCGATCTTGCGGCATACGCTCCGGTGTGGAGCCGTCTTCACGGTCTCGGGCTCGGTGTAGGCCTCTTCGGAGATCTTGGTCAGCACGGCGACGTACTCGTCCAGCTCCTCCTTGGAGTAGGATTCCGTGGGCTCGATGGTGAAGGGCTGCGGAACGATGAACGGATGGTGGCTGCTCCAGAGGTGCATGCCGTAGTCCGCCATGCGCAGGGCGATGTCCTCGGTGGTCACGCCCGTATCCTGATGGAGCTGCTCCCAGCTGTAGCGGACCTGCTCGATGCGGCGGCGTCCCCTGGCATAGGGGGCCGAGGCTCCTCGGATCTTCTTGATCTTCTCCAAGACATAGTTGTTGTTGAGCACGGCGATCTCGGAGACCTCCCGCAGTCCTTCCGCACCTAGCGCACGCACCCAGGCATAGGCCTTGAGCGCCACCTGCACGGTGCCATAGAAGGAACGGGTCTTCCCGATGCTCTTGGAGACGTTTTCATTCAGCGAGTATGTCCGTCCATCGAACTCCACGAGGGGCACCGGCATGAAGTCCTGCAGGGCCTTCGTCACCCCCAGGGCGCCGCCGGCGGGACCGCCGCAACCGTGGGGCGTCCCGAAGGTCT
>CAYZND010000062.1:6273-13493 GCA_964479495.1 uncultured Mesoterricola sp. | reverse complement strand
ACATGGGCCTGGCCATGACCCTGGCGGACCTGAAGCATACGCAGACCTACTTCCGGGATGAGGAGCGCCGCGACCCCACCGAGACCGAGCTGCGCCTGCTGGACACCTACTGGTCGGACCACTGCCGCCACACCACCTTCCTGACCAAGCTGGAGGCGGTGACCGTCGAGGACAGTCCCTATTCCTCCGCCATCACCCAGGCCTTCCTGCAGTACCGGGCGCTCCGGCCCCAGGTCCACGGCCCGCGCCTCGACGAGAAGCCCGAGTGCCTCATGGACATCGCCCTGATGCCCATGCGCGCCCTGCGCCAGGCCGGGAAGCTGGACGACCAGGAGGTCTCCAGCGAGATCAACGCCTGCTCCCTCGTGGTGGACATCGAGGTGACGCCGACGCTGGAGCCCGGCTTGGCCGGGAGCCAGTGTGGGGGGTCCGTGGGGGGACATCGCGAGCAGGGCGAGCAGGCGGTCCCCCCCGGAGAACATCAGGAATGGTTGTTGATGTTCAAGAACGAGACCCACAACCACCCCACCGAGATCGAGCCCTACGGCGGCGCCGCCACCTGCCTGGGCGGCGCCATCCGCGATCCCCTCAGCGGTCGGGCCTACGTCTACCAGTCCATGCGCGTCACCGGCAGCGGCGATCCCCGCGTGCCCGTGGCGGACACGATCCCCGGCAAGCTGCCCCAGCGCAAGATCACCCAGGAGGCGGCCCACGGCTTCGCGGGCTACGGCAACCAGATCGGCCTGACGACGGGTCAGGTGCAGGAGTACTACGACCCCGGCTACGTGGCCAAGCGCATGGAGATCGGCGCCGTGGTGGGTGCGGCGCCCCGGGCCCAGGTGCGCCGGGAGGAGCCCGCCACCGGCGACATCATCGTGCTGGTGGGCGGCCGCACAGGCCGCGACGGCATCGGCGGCGCCACCGGGAGCTCCAAGGTCCACACGGAGCAGAGCATCGAGAAGTGCGGCGCCGAGGTGCAGAAGGGCGATCCCCCCATGGAGCGCAAGCTCCAGCGGCTCTTCCGCCGCCCCGAGTTCTGCCGACTGGTGAAGAAGTGCAACGACTTCGGCGCGGGCGGTGTGAGCGTGGCCATCGGCGAGCTGGCGGAAGGCCTCGCCATCAACCTGGATGTGGTGCCCAAGAAGTACGAAGGCCTGAACGGCACGGAGCTGGCCATCGCCGAGAGCCAGGAGCGCATGGCCGTGGTGGTCGCACCTGCCGACGTGGAGGCCGTGCTGAAGCTGGCCGACCAGGAGAATCTGGAGGCGACGGTGGTGGCCGAGGTGACGGCCGAGCCGCGCCTGCGTATGACCTGGCGGGGGCGGACCATCGCCGATCTCTCCCGGGCGTTCCTGGACACCAACGGCGCATTGCAGACGGCCACGGCCCGCATCGAAGCGCCGAAGGAGAAGGCCTCGCCCTTCAAGGCGCAGAAGGTATCCCCTGCAGAGCTGGAGAAGCGCTGGCTGGCCGCCCTGGGGGACCTGAACACCTGCTCCCAGCGCGGGCTCAACGAGAAGTTCGACTGCACTATCGGCGCCGCCTCCGTGCTGCTGCCTTACGGCGGCAAGCACCGGCGCACTCCCGCCGAGGCCATGGTGGCCAAGCTGCCCGTGCAGGGCGGCGAGACGCGATCCGCCAGTGCCATGAGCCACGGCTTCCTGCCCCTCGTCTCCCGCTGGAGCCCCTTCCACGGCGCCGTGTGGGCCCACGTCCAGGCGGCGGCCAAGCTGGCGGCCGTGGGGGCGGACCACCGCAAGCTGCGCTTCACCCTGCAGGAGTACTTCGGCAAGCCCATGCAGGATCCGGCCCGCTGGGGCCAGCCCCTCTCGGCGCTCCTGGGCGCCTTCCATGCGGAGATGAAGCTGGGAACGGCCGCCATCGGCGGCAAGGACAGCATGAGCGGCACCTTCAAGGACCTCGACGTGCCGCCCACCCTGGTGGCCTTCGCCGTGGACCTGGTGAAGGCGGACCAGGTGGCCTCGCCCGAGCTGAAGGGGGCCGGTCATGACCTCGTGCTGCTGGAGCTGCCCCGCACGGCCGACGAGCTGCCTGACTGGAAGGCCCTCGATGTTCTCTATGCCCGCGTGGGCCAGCTGGTGCGCGAAGGCCGGCTCCTGGCGGTGAAGACCGTGGGCATGGACGGCTTTGCGCCGGCCCTCTCCGTCATGGCCTTCGGCAACGGCGTGGGCTTCCAGATCGAGGAGGATCTCGATGGCTTCCAGCCCCGGCCCGGCTCCTTCCTGGTGGAGCTGGCGGACAAGGTGCGGGCCGACGCGGCCTTCGAGGGTCTGGACTGGACCCTGCTGGGCGTGACGATCGCCGAGCCCCAGTTCCGCATCGGCGACATGACCCTCGACCTGACCAAGGCCCAGGCGGCCTGGGAAGCGCCCCTGGAGCCCGTCTTCCCCACCCGGGACGCCGAGGAGACCGCCACCCCGCTGCCCTCCTTCGTCCCCTTCCGTGCTCCGGCGCACAAGGGACCTGCCGTGAAGGTGGCCAAGCCCCGGGTCGTGATCACGGTCTTCCCCGGCTCCAACTGCGAATACGACCTGGAAGGCCGCTTCTGGGAAGCCGGCGCCGAGGTGGAGACCCTGGTCTTCCGCAACCTGGATGCGCGGGCGGTGGACGAGAGCCTGGCGGCCATGGCCCAGGCCATCGGCCGCAGCCAGATCGTCATGATCCCCGGCGGCTTCAGTGCGGGTGACGAGCCCGAGGGCAGCGGCAAGTTCATCGCCGCCGCCTACCGGGCGCCCCGCGTGAAGGATGCCGTGCACGAGCTCCTGAAGCAGCGGGATGGCCTGGTCTGCGGCATCTGCAACGGCTTCCAGGCCCTCATCAAGCTGGGCCTCGTGCCCTATGGCGAGATCCGCGAGCAGCATCCGGAGGACCCGACCCTCACCTTCAACAGCCTGCGCTACATGAGCCGCACGGCCACCACCGCCATCACCAGCAACCTCAGCCCCTGGCTCAGCCTCGTGCAGCCCGGCGACCGGCACACCGTGGCCATCGCCCACGGCGAAGGCCGCATCGTGGGGCCCGACGCCCTGCTGCGCCAGCTCCTGGCCACCGGCCAGGTGGCCACCCAGTACGTGGACGACCAGGGGCAGCCCACCTTGGACATCGAGTTCAACCCCAATGGCAGCGCCCTCGCCATCGAAGGCCTCACCAGCCCCGACGGCCGCGTCTTCGGCAAGATGGCCCACCCCGAGCGCTACACGCCCCACTGCTGGCGGAACGTGCCCGGCGAGAAGGACATGCGGATCTTCGAGGCGGGGGTGCGGTACTTCCTGTAAGGGATTCAAGCCAGGATGCAGACGAGGCAGGAGATGAGGGCTTATGTGCCGCCCCGGTCTTCAGCCCACTGTTGCAGAGACCGACGGGACCGGGGTGCGCCATGACCTTCCACATAGAGGTCATAGGCGGGACTCAGCAAGAGGGCCAGCATCGAGCGATCCGGGGCTGCATCGGGTTTGCGGAGGTGATACGGAGGGGGATAGAAACAATCGCCCAGGAACATGAGACGGTCACCCGGTATCCGGACCACGATGGAATCGGCTGCATGCTGACCTCCGACGTGCTCGAGCTCGATGGAGCAGCCTCCGGGATCCAGCGTGTAGGTGGTCTCGAACACGGTGTGCGGGAGGATGACACGGAAGGTCTTCCAGTCGCGGATGGCGCGCAACTTGGCCCGGTGGCTGGGGCCGAGCCGGGGGCTGTGCCGGATCTCCTCCCTCAGCGCGGAGGGGAGCCATGACTTGGCGGCCTCCGCCTGGAGGGCGATCCTGCAGCCGGCATGGGCGATGACGGGCACATCCAAGGCACAGGCACCGAAGGCGTGGTCCCAGTGGTGATGCGTGAGGACGATGGCGTGGATGGGCGGGAATCCGGACGCATGAACCCACTCCTGGATGCGGGAGGCATGTTCAGGGCTGTTGCCGGCATCCACCAGGATCGTCCCCTGATCTCCCACGATGACGCCGACCGCGCTTTGCACGCGGAGGCTGTCTGGATCGCTGGGCCATAGCCAAACCCGCTTCGTGAGTTGAACGGGACCGGGAACGGCCACGGTCATGGTGCCATCACCTCCAGGGCGATCCGGCCCGCCGCCTCAAGCCACTCCGGCTTCACGCGATCCACGGTGTCCTTCGGGGTGTGGAAGAGCGCATCCTCGCGGTAGATGAACAGGACGGGAATGCCTGCGTCCGCGAAGGAGGCATGGTCGCTCCCGCTGCCGGAGTCCTCCTGGCGGGCTTCCTTGTTCAGCCGCTTCGCGGCCTGGATCGCCTTCTGGACGAGGTTGGCCTCGCCGTCAACCGCGTAGGGACTGTCGCCCGCCCCCAGCTCGTCGAAGTTGACCATGGCCTGGATCGCCTTGCGCTGGGACCGCGTCAGCTGGTTCACATAGGCGGAGGAACCGAGCAGACCTTCCTCCTCGCCATCGAAAGCCATGAACTGGAAGGTCTCGGGCCGGGGGCTCTTGGCCAGGACCCGGGCCAGCTCCAGCAGCACGGCGGTGCCGGAGGCGTTGTCGTTGGCGCCCGAACTGTTGGTGACGGAGTCGTAGTGGGCACCGAAGACGAAGGTCTTCTCGCTGGACCCCGGGCGGGTGGCGATGAGGTTCACCCCCGAGCGCGTCTCGATGGTGGTCTCCGAGTCGAGGCGCAGGGTGAGAGGCCCCTTCCCGAGGGCCTCCAGCAGGGCAGCCCCGTCTTGTCCGGACAGCGCCAGGGCTGGGATCGGCACCGATCCGCGGAGGGTGCCCAGGAAGGGAAGGGGCGAGGTGTTGTAGATCAGCACGGCCGAGGCCCCGGCCCGGGCGGCGGCCAGGGCCTTTTCGCGCAGCCAGATCCCGCCGCGCTTGACCAGGGCGATCTTCCCCTTGAGGTCCACCCGGCCGAAGTCCCCGGCGAGCCCCGGCTCGGGCACGGCCACCACCTCCGCGGTGAGATGGCCCGAAGGGCTGTAGAGGAAGGCGGAGGCCGGAATGTCCCAGGGAGCCGCGCCGGCAGCGGAGAGCCGTGTCTGCTTCTCGTCGAAGGCCAGCATGGGAAAGCGGTGTTCGGTGACCGTCAGCCCGCAGGCCTCGAACTGGGCCTTGATGTAGGCGGCTGCCTGAGCCGACCTATCGCTGGCCGCCGGGCGCTTGCCGGGCGTCGCCAGGGCGGACACATGCTGCAGGGCGCGCGTACCGTCGAAGACGGGCTCCCCGGTCGGGGACTGCGCGAGGAGGTGCACGAGGCCGAGGGCGGAAACCAGACACAGCCGACAGGCCCGGCGGGCAGAGAGGTTCATGGGCTTGCTCCGGAAGGGGGGACGGGGTGATTCCATTGTGGGGAGGCTTTCGCTGCGCATTCAAGTCCGCCCTCGCTAGACTGGCGCCATGTTCGTCGCCATTGCCCGGATGCCTGCCCAGCCGAACGCCCTGTCCCAGGCCGCCCACCTCGCAGGGATGCCGCTGCCCGATGTCTCGCGCGCCCTGACAGGCACCCTCCCGCGGGTGCTGGTGCGGGCTACTGAGGATGCCCCCCGCCTGATCCAGGCGTTGGAGGGTGCTGGGTTCGTGGCCTTCGGGGGCGATCCATCCGCGATCCCGACCGACAAAGAGCGCGTGGTGGCGCGGGATCTGGAGCTGTCTTCCGACGCCATCATTGCGATTGATGGGCAGGGACGGCGGTGTGCGTGTCCGGTCGCTGCGGTGGCCGCCCTCATCCGTGGGGTGCGCCGGGTGGAGACGACGGAGGTGAGCACCTCCACCCAGCGCAAGCTGGCCCTGGGCAAGGCCCTGGTCACCGGCGGGCTCTCGGTGACCAAGAAGGTGACCACCACCACGGAGCGGACCACGGAAGAGAAGGAAGCCCTCCTGCTGATCCAGCGGAACGACGGCCAGCCTGCGATCGTGCTCCACGAGCGGCGGCTGAACTACCGCTGCCTGGGGGCGGGGATCCAGCCTTCGACCTTCGGCAACTTCACGGCCCTCCTGGCGCGGCTGCGGAGCCTGGCGCAGGCGGCGGCGCTGGATGAGCGCATCCTGCGGCCGGGCTTCCTGACGGGGCTGCCACCCCTGGTCGACGACCCAGCAGACCTGGCCTTGTTCCTGGTGACGGAAGCCCTCGCGCGGAACTGCTGAGCTACGTGGCTTCGCTCCTCCAGTGGTGCCGGATGAGGCCCTGGACCAGCCGGCGGAAGAAGAGGCCCTGCTGGGGATTCCAGTCGAAATAGGCGACGGCCTTGAGTTCGGCGGCCAGCAGGCGGCCTGGCTGAGGGTCTTCGGCGCGGCCCAGCACCGCCACGGGGGCTGCCAGCCCCAGGGTCTCGAGGATCGTGCGGACGCGGTAGCGTCCCTCCATGCCCAGGCCGGCGGCATCCACCAGGATGAGCAGGGGCGGCTCCGCCGTCGACTCCTTGAAGGGCGCCATCACCGGCACGGTGCGTCGCACGGACTGGACCTCCTCCAGGGCGGAGCCCACTTCCTGGGCCAGGGCCTCGTCGTCGGAGACCAGGAGCACCCCCGCCGGCGCGGCCTTGGGCTTGGCCAGCAGCTCCGCCCGGGCCCGCAGCTGGGCGCGGTTCTCCCAACGCTTGCGGGCCTCCTCCAGGCGCGGCGCCAGCCACTCCGTCAGCTGCTGGAGGTTCCGCCCGGCCAAGGGGGGATGGAACAGCAGGCCCAGCGCCTGCCCCTCGCTGTGGCACACACGGGCGCCCGTGAGGAGGGTGAAGCCCTGCTCCAGCGTGAGGGAGAGGTCCACGGAGCGGCCCGCCTGGAGCTTCTCGGCGGCCGCGGACTCCAGGCAGAAGACCCCCGCTCCCTGCGGGGAGATGTTCTCCAAGGTGACCCGGAGCAGGGTGCCGTCCTCGTTCCCCAGGGCGCCCGTGGAGCGTCCCACGCGCTCGACCCGGAAGGCCTTGCGCGCCTCGTCGAGCACCAGGTGACGGGGGACGGAAACCCGCAGGACGCGCCGTCCCTCCTCCCGCTCGTAGCCCAGGACGCGCGTCGGCCCGCTGTAGAAGGTGAGCGCCCAAGGGAAGCGGAGCCGCAGGGGCTGGCGTCCCAGGGTGTGCTTCACGGCCTCGGGGCTCATGGTCGCCCGGACCCGCAACTCGTTGCCCTGCCGCTCCAGGAACCGGGACTCGTAGTGGAGGTAGGGCGTGGCCAGGAGCACGGTCTGCCTGCGCTCGCAGAGCTCCTGGAGGACGTCGTCCAGGGCCGGCCCCAGGAT
>CAYZND010000062.1:0-6263 GCA_964479495.1 uncultured Mesoterricola sp. | reverse complement strand
GGCTCCTCCGCCTCCCAGAACGGCAGCTTCACGGGGCCTCCCTCCGGCGAACCACGCTCACAGGTGGTCTTCCCGCGGGGCCATGGGGCTGTCCCCGCCGGCGGCGTGGCGCCGCAGGATCCCCTGCACCAGCCGCTGGAAGAAGAGGGTCCGCTCGGCGCTCCAGACCATGGCGCTGGAGGCCTTCCACTCGTTGGACAGCTCGAAGAGCGTGGCGCCGTCCACGCTTGTGCCCAGCAGGAGGATGGGGGCTTTCCGCTGGGCCAGCTCGCAGAGGGTCTTCAGGCGGCGCCGCTCGTCGAGGCTCGTGCCCTCCACGTGGAAGATCAGCAGGGAAGGCCGGCAGAGCAAGGCCTCCTTCAACTCCTGGACCGCCGGGGCCAGGCGGATGACGGGCCGCACATCCTGGAGGACTTCGCGCAGGCTGGCCTCCAGATGCGGATCGGGACTCACCAGGATGATGCTCGTCTCGGGGACCAGGGCGCCCACCCGGAGATCCGGTGCGGTCGCCTGCTCCAGGCGCCGGGCGGAGCGCTCCCGCTCCTCCTCGCGCCTCAGGAAGACCCAGCGGGAGAGGGGCTCCTCGATGTCCGTGGGCAGCTTGGGCGTGAACTGCACCCCGATCCGCCGACCCGCCAGGTGCCGGACCGTGGCGCCGGAGTGGATGCTGATCTGGTCGGAGAGGGGGATGTCCAGCACCAGCCGGTCCCCGGGCTTCAGCTCCTCGCTCGGGATGTCCCGTTGCGCGTGGAGCTGGGCGCCGGTGGTGCTGACATCCACCAGGCCCGCCACATGGAGGCCGGCCTTCGAGGTGCTGAAGGTGACGGGGACTCGCCCCACGCGCTCCACCCGGAACGCCACGCGCTGATCGTTCTCCCGGAGCACCTTCGGGATGGTCACGCGGACCGTCCGGCGGCCCTCGTGGAGACCCAGGCCGACACTGGCCACCGATGCCTCGTAGAAGCCCAGTCCGTAGGGGAAACGGATCTTCAGGTCCGGCGTCCGGAGCCCATAGACCGCATCCTCCCGGCTCATGGTGGCCAGCACGTGGAGCTCGCCGTTCTCAAGGGCCACGAAGCTGGACTCGAAGCGCAGGAAGGGAGTGGCGAGGATCAGGAGCTCCCGGCGCCCGCAGGCCTTGGACAGGATGTCCAGGATCTCTTCGGACTTCTTGATGGTCGTGGCCACGGGTGCCTCCCGGTCCCCTTATCGATCCTGAATTGGGGTTTGGTTTAGGAACTGCTCCGATTATGGTGGAATCTGCACGGCACGGGGAGGGCATGGGCGCATCGGTCATCAGCGGGGAAGCCGAGATCCGCAGGGTCCTGGAGACCGCCTGCGGCAACCGGGAGCTCATGATCCTGGTGACGCCGTACATGCGGTTCGAGTCGAACTTCCTGCTCCTGGACGCCGATGCGGTCCATGCGCGCATCACGATGTCGGCGGAGGAGGCCACCTACGGCCTGCGGTCGCCGGACCTGCGCTTCCGCTTCCCCCACATCACCCGGTTCCTGGAAGGGCACACCAAGCTCCTGGGCTTCGGGCTGGTGGACGGCCGCCGATCGCTGCGGTTCTCCATTCCGAAGACCCTGCAGGATGACGAGCAGCGCCGGGCCTACCGCGTGGAGCGGGTGGGGAAGATCTCGGTCACCTTCAGCACGCCCAAGTTCGAGCTGAAGTCCGGAGTCCTCGTGAACCTGAGCACCGGAGGAGCGCGCCTGGCCTCGACGCAGGAGCCCCTGGAGCCCCTGTTCCACAGCGGGGACCTCATCGCCGTGTCCATTCCCCTCGCGGAAGGGATCCATATCAACAACCGCGCGATCGTCCGCTGGGTGCAGGGCAAGACCCTGGGCGTGGAGTTCCAGCCCACCCTGGGCACCGAGGTGATGACCCCCCTCTCCCGGTGGGTCTTCCAGCGCCGCGAGGAGGACAAGGAGCGGGTGGGCCTTTCCTACGTGGAGAGCGTGCCCAAGCCTGACCGCAGCCCGGGCCTGGTGCTGGTCTCCACCTCCCAGGAGCTGGAGGACTCCCTGCACGAGCTGCTCTCGGGCCTGCCTCCCCTGCGTCGGGCCGGCGCGTCGGTGCAGGCGGTGAAGGAGGCCATCTCTGCCGGGCCCTCGCTCGTGTTCTTCCACGTGCCCGATGCGAGCCTCGATACACGGCGGCGCCTGAAGATGCTCGTGGAGGTGCTCGCGGGCCGCATCCCCTTCGTGCTCCTGGGGACCCAGGTGGAGCACAGCGCCCTCTTCGATCTGGGCAGCGAGCACAAGGCCGCCGCGGTCTACGACCTCGCCTCCAAGCCCGGGTCCTTCTTCCTGCGCCTGGTGCAGGGCATCCTGCGGCGCCACCAGGGCGAGGGCTAGGAGTGTGTCCAAGTATTCGGAGGGAGCCGCGTTGAGGGAGAAGGGCTTGGAGGCAAGACAGAGGGCGCAGCGCGGTGCGGATCCACCGTGCAAGCCCGAGGGCGCCGCATACGAGCCCTTCTCCCTCAACCCTCCGGGCTGGGGCGGCAGGCCATTCAGCTCTGCGTCAGGCTTGTCTAAGGTCGTACCTGCTACCTTAGACAAGCCTTCCTTGATCTGCTCGCCTGACGCTCCCAGCGCGGCCCCTCCTATTACTTGGACACACTCCTGGGAGGGCTGAGGACCCGTGAGCGTCCGGACCCTGATCCTCTACAGCGCTCCCAAGAGCGGCGCCGGCGATGCGTGGATGACCTTCCTCCCCGTCGGCCTGGGCTACCTGCAGGCGGCCCTGAAAGGGAAGGGGCATCCCTGCCGCCTGGCCAACCTGAGCGGGAAGTCGCGGAAGGAGGTGCTGGACTACCTCCGGACCCAGGAGGCCGAGGTGATCGGCGTCTCCATGTTCACCTTCAACCGCAAGCGGAGCGTGGAGCTGCTGAAGCTGGCCCGGGAGGCCCATCCGCGTGCCGTCCTGCTGGCGGGGGGCCCCCATCCCACGCACCTGGCCTGGGAGGTCTTCGAGGAGTGCCCGGCCCTGGATGCCATCGTGAAGGGTGAGGGGGAAGGGCCCCTGCTGAACGTCGTCGAGCACCTTCAGGCCGGGGAACCCTGGCGGCAGACCCCCGGGCTCATCCTGCGGGGGGGAGAGAACCCCGCCCAGCCGCCCCTCGAGGACCTGGACTCGCTGGGCTTGCCCGTGGAGCACTTCGAGGCCGACTTCATGGACGACCCGGAGCGCCTGGCCTACCTCAGCAGCAGCCGCGGCTGCCCGGCCACCTGCACCTTCTGCAACACGCCGGAGTTCTGGGGCTCGAAGATCCGCTTCCGCAGTGCCGCCTCCGTGCTTCGCGAGATGGCGCTCCTGCGGGAGCGCCACGGTCTCATCTACTTCAGCTTCCGGGATGACACCTTCACCGCCCGCAAGTCCCGGACCCTGGATCTGGCGGAGGGCATCCGGGCCTCCCACCTGCATCCCCTCTGGAACTGCCAGTCCCGGGTGAACCTGGTGGATGAGGAGCGCCTGGTGGCCCTGAAGCGGGCCGGGTGCGAGTTCATCCAGTTCGGCGTGGAGCACGCCAGCGAGCGGGTGCTCCAGCTCCTGGACAAGGGCGTGAAGCCCGACCAGGCCCGGCGGGCCCTGGCGCTGACGCGGAAGGTGGGGCTCAACCTGGGCATCTACCTGATCACGGGGATTCCGGGGGAGACCTGGGCGGACGTGGAAGCCAGTGCCGCCCTCATCCGGGAGGCCCGGCCCCACGACGTGCAGGTGGCGCCCCTGGCGGTCTATCCCGGCACGCGCCTGTACAGCCGGTTCCTGGAAGAGGGGCGCATCCGGCGGGACTTCTTCCGCACGAGCGGAGATGCGGAGGTCTTCGCCCGGGTGGACGCCCACACGGAGAAGGCCCTGCGGCTCCTGGAGCGCGAGGCGGGCCGGGTGAAGCCCGCCTACACCCCCGCGGAGTTCGCCGCGCAGAAGAAGTGGCTGGGCTTCTGCGCCGTGACGAACCTGCTGTGCGGCGAGGCGGCCGAGCTGGCCGGGCGGTTCGTGGAGGCGGAGGACGAGTACCTGGAGATCGTCCGCCGGGAGCCGCGCAATCCTTGGGGGTACCTCCGCCTCGCAGCCCTTCGCAACGGCCAGGGCCGGGAGAAGGAAGCCCAGGCGGATCTGCGCGAGGTATTGCAACTCGCCCCCGGGAATCCGGAAGCTCTGCGGATGAAGGCGCTCTGGTCCAAAGTCATCCCGCGGACCCGCTGAACCGATGAAGGCTGGGTCGCGCCCCCTGCGGTTCCGGTGAGCCATGTCCGCTGCCTCCCTTCCTCCCTGGCTGTCCCTGTCGAGGGAGGCCCTCGGCTGGGGCTGGCTTGCGATCGCCTTTCTTGCGGGCATGGGCGTGATGGGGCTCGTCGTGCTGTTCCGTTCCCGGCGCACCACCCGGGCCAGGATCCAGCTGGAGGCCCAGGTCGCCGGCCTGACCCGCGACCTGGAGCGTGCCAACCGGACCGCCCAGGACGCCCTGGCCGCCATCGAGAACGAGAACTTCACGGATCCCCTCACGGAGCTGCGGAACCGTCGCTACCTCTCCGCCATCATCCGAGCCGATGTGGCGCGGGTGCAGCGGATCTACCGGGACTCCGGCCCCGAACTGCAGCCCAACCAGGACCTGGTGTTCCTCATGGTGGATCTGGACCACTTCAGCCGCATCAACGAGTTCTATGGCGTGGCCCTGGGGGACCAGGTCCTGCAGGGGGTCGCCCAGGCCCTGCGCCGCATCGTTCGCGAGACGGACTCGGTGATCCGTTGGGGCGGGGAGGAGTTCCTGCTCGTGGCCCGCGACACCTCCCGCCATGAGGCCGCGGAGATCGCCGAGCGCATCCGGACGATCATTGCCGGACTTTCCGTGGAAAGTGCCTCCGGGGAGATCCTGCGCTGGACCTGCTGCGTGGGCTTCGCCGCCTTCCCCTTCCAGACCACGGACTTCGGGTGGCTGGGCTGGGACCGGGTGGTGGAGATTGCGGAGGGCTGCCTGGAGGTGGCCAAGAAGTCCGGGCGGAACGCCTGGGTGGGGGTCCAGGGCCGTCCCGGCCTGGATAGGACCCGGCACGGCTCCCGGTTCCCCAAGGCCCTGGGCCAGCTGGTGGACGAGGGGGTCCTGGAGGTCTTCTCGAGCCGGGAGGATCCCTTCGGAAAGAGCAAAAAGATCGGGGAAATCCTCGGTTGAGACGTTGAGACCCAAGTCGTCCCGCGGGGCGGGTAAAATCGTTCCGTGCACCCAGGAGGTCCGATGCCTGACTCTCATGCCCCTTGTCTGCTCGATGCGCAGCAGATGGAGGCCTTCCTCCAGCGCCTCTGCCGAGAGATCGCGGCGGCCTTCGGAAACGACCAGTCCCTGGTCCTGGTGGGGATCCGCAGTCGGGGCCTGCCCCTGGCCGAGCGGCTCTCGGAGATGCTGAAGGCCATCCTCGGCAAGGAGATCCCCGTCGGGATCCTGGACATCACCCTCTACCGGGATGACCTCACCGAGAAAGCCGGCAGCCCCATCGTCCGGCCCACGGAGATCCCCTTCACCCTGACCGGCCGCACGGTGGTCCTGGTGGACGACGTGGTGTTCACGGGCCGCACGGTGCGGGCCGGCATGGACGCCTTGCTGGACCATGGACGGCCACGGCGGGTCTGGCTGGCGGCCCTGGTGGACCGGGGTGGCCGCGAGCTGCCCATCCAGCCGGATTTCGTGGGCCTGAAGCTGGAGATCCCCGGAACCCAGCGGGTTTCCGTGAAGGTCAAGGAAGTGGACAACGTCGATGGCGTGTTCCTGGAGCCTCTGAACTGATATGACCACCCCTCGCTACGTCTTCCCCCACCGCCACCTGCTGGGCATCGAACCCCTGAGCCCCCAGGACATCACCATGCTGCTCGATCAGGCCCAGGCCTTCGAGGAGGTCTGCGAGCGCCCGGAGATCAAGATCGTCCCGGCCCTCCGCAAGCGCCTGATCATCAACCTCTTCTTCGAGAACTCGACGCGCACCCGCAACAGCTTCGAGATCGCCGAGAAACGCCTCTCCGCCGAGATCATCAACTTCGACGCGGACACCAGCGCGCTGAGCAAGGGCGAGTCCCTCATCGACACGGCCATGAATCTCCAGGCGATGCACCCGGACCTGATCGTCATGCGCCACAGCGCGCCCGGGGCCCATGCCCTGCTCTCCCGGCACATGAAGGCGGCCATCGTGAATGCCGGCGACGGCGCCCACGAGCATCCCACCCAGGCCCTGCTGGACGCCTACACGCTCCGCAAGCGCTTCGGG
>CAYZND010000061.1:2642-13551 GCA_964479495.1 uncultured Mesoterricola sp. | reverse complement strand
CACGATCTTGGGGGCGCTCTTCGCCGCGGGCGGCCCCACCAAGACCGGCTCCATCACCGGCTACCATCCGGGCGACTACACCTTCCCCCGCACGCCGGCGGAGTGCTTCGAGATCTGCGCGGGAGCGATCCTGACGCAGAACACCGCCTGGCCCAACGTGGAGAAGGCTCTGAAGGCCCTGGTGGAAGCCAGGGCCCTGGAGCCCGACGCCCTCCTGGCCCTGCCCCAGGAGGAACTGGCCACGCTGATCCGGCCCTCCGGCTTTCACAACGCCAAGGCGGTGAAGCTGAAGGCCCTGGCGGCGTTCCACGGACAGCTGACGGGTCGGACACTGACCCGGAAGGAATTGCTCGCCGTGCATGGCGTGGGGCCCGAGACGGCCGACAGCATCCGCCTTTATGCCTATGGGCAGCCGGAGATGGTGGTGGATGCCTATACGCGGCGGGTCTTCGCACGGCTGGGCTGGGTTCCCGAGGATGTCACCTACGAAGCCCTCAAAGCGTTCTGTGTGGATAACCTTCCGGAAGGCGTCGAGCTCTACCAGGAGTTCCACGCCTTGGTGGTGGAGCACGCGAAACGCGCCAAGGTTTGCAAGGCTTCGGACTGGAGCCGACCGCTCCCGCGTTGAGCCCCATCAAATCCTGAGCTTGGTCAGACTTTGAACTTGGCCACCGCTTCCGCGAGGCTCGTGGAGACACGGGCCAGCTCGGAGGCGGTCCGGCTGATCTCCTGGACGGTGGCGCTGAGCTCCTGGGTGGCCACGGCGTTCTGGCCCACCTCCCGGGCACTCTCCTCCATGCGACGGGCGATCTCGCTGGCCGTTCGGGACTGCTCCTGGGTGGCGGTGCCGATCTCGCGGATGAGGCCGGAGACGTTCACGATGGAGTTCTGGATGTGGCCCATGAGGTTCGAGGTGGTGCCCACGGAGGTCCCTCCCTCCGCCACGGCACTGTGGGTCTCCTGGATGAGCTTCTCGATCTCCACCGTGGCCTGCCGGCTGCGATCCGCCAGCTTGCGCACCTCCTCGGCCACCACGGCGAAGCCCTTGCCCTGCTCACCGGCCTTGGCCGCCTCGATGGCGGCGTTGAGGGACAGGAGGTTCGTCTGCTGGGCGATCTCACGGATGACCGCCACGGCGCTCGCGATCTTGGCGGTCACCTCGCGGATCCGTGCCATGCCTTCCGCCGCATCCTGGGTGCCCTTGGCACCGGCTTCCGTAGCGCTCACGGCCTGTTCGGTGTGGCCCACGGAGACCTTCACGTTCCCGGCCACGTGCTCGACACTGGCCTGGAACTGCAGGGTCGCCGCCGCCACGGACTCCGTGGTGCTGTGCTGCAGCTCGCCGCTCTTGGCGATCTCGTTGGTGGTGGCGGACATCTGCTCCGCCGAGGCGGAGAGCTCCGTGGCACCGCTGGAAACGCTCATGGAGGCGCCGCTCACGTCCCTCATGGCGGCCCGGAGTTTCGCGAGGGCCTGGTTCAGGGACTGGCCCAGATGGCCGATCTCGTCCTGGGAGTCCACTCGGGCTTCCTGGGTGAGATCGCCCTCCGCCAGGGCACCGATGACCTCCATGAAGCCGCGGATGGGTCCCACGATGCTCCGGGTGATGATCCAACCCAGGGCCACGGCGGCCAGGATGGCCACGATGCCGGCGCTGAGGAGGATGAGGGTGCTGCGCTTCACCTGGGCCTCGGCGCTCTTGAAGGCCTGGTCCATCAATTCGGTCCGACGGGTGTTCAGGTTGGTGAAGGCATCGTTCCAGAGACTCAGCCGGGGCACGGATTCCTGGGCGAACTTCTTCACGGCCTCCGCATTGCGCTTGTCCTTCGCGAGCGCCAGGATCTCGTTGTTGACCTCCCGGGAGCCGGTCACCGAGGCTTCCGCGGCATCCACCAGCTTCTTCATCTCATCGGTTCCCGCAGTGGCCTTGAGCTCATCCAAATTGATCTTGTAGGCCTCGCGGTCCGTGGCGATGCTGGCGAGGTAGACCTGCTGGACGGAGGCCTCCTCGGCGGCCGATACCGCCCCGATGTAGGTCATGACATTGAGGGCGTGCTTCTGGACATCCTTCGCCAGCACGATCTGGCGGGACTGCTCCTTCACGTCCGCCAGGGATTTCTGCAGGGACCGGAACCCCAGGAATGCGATGCCCGTGGAGATCACCAGGATCACGATGATCAGTCCGAAGGCCAGCACCAACCTTTTCCCGATACTGAATCTACCGAGCATCTCCCACCCCCATCTTGGTTGGATTGAGCGCAAACGTGCGGCCCGCGAGCTCTCCTTCCAGATCTCATTGGATGAGCCCTGTGGTCCGGTGTTCCAGGTCGATGGTTCAGGAAAAATGCAATCGCGTTTTTCGACAAGCGATTGGAATCTTTCCGGGTCTTTCCAAAGAGTCCTCGCGCCCCCCGGAGGGGTCGCGCTGTCACCCTTTCGGCCTAGAAGTCGAAGGGCGTGAGTTTGAGCTGCTCAACCTTTTTCGACCGCAACACGGGCGGCCAGGCCGATGAGCACCGTGCCGGCGGCCTGCTGGAAGCGCTTGAACCAGGTTTCCCGGGATGCGAGGAGCCGCCCCAGGCGGGCTCCCAGGGTGGCCGTGCCCAGGTTCACGACGGTTCCCGAAACGACGGATACCAGACCGAGCACCAGAGCCTGCAGGCCCGTATGGCCCCGGCCGGGCTGGATGAACTGGGGAAGGATCGCCAGGAAGAACACCGCAATCTTGGGGTTGAGCAGGTTGGAAACGGCCCCCTGGGCGAAGGGGGAACGCAACCGCACACCGGCCTCGGGAGCGCGAGCGGCCTGGGGAGACCGCAGCATCTGCCAGCCGACGGAGACGAGGTAGAGAGCCCCCAGGAGCTTCACCGCCAGGAAGGCCGAGGGAATGGCAGCCAGGATGGCCGTGAGGCCCAGGGTGGCGCACCCCACATGGAAGAGGCACGCCACGGCGATGCCGAGGCAGACCTGGTACCCCGCTCTCGCTCCCCGCGTGATGGCATTGGACAGGATGCAGAGCACATCCGGCCCGGGAACCAGGGCGAAGCCCATGTTCAGCAGCGTGAAGGCGATCAAGGTAGACGAAGGGATCACAGGACCTCTCGAAGGAACGCTCGCAAGGTCGACAGGTAGGCTTCCGGCTGGTCCACATGCACCGTGTGGTGGGCGTTGTCGATGACCGCCAGGCGGCCCTTGGGAAGGGTTTCTGCCATGCGGTGGGCCTCCTCCAGGGGAAATTCGCTGCGGGCGCCCTTGAGGACCAGGGCCGGGCAGCCGACGCGGCGCAGCTCCTGCCACCAGGGCCGGGCCTCGTTGCCTTCGATGGTCTGCAGGATGGTGTCCTTTCGGAAGACCGGGCGCCAGCCGTCCGACGTCTCCTCGAAGACCCGGGTGAAGTAGTCCCCCAGGGAGGGGCGCAGGTCCGCAAAATGGCGGCGCACGTCCTCCTGGCTCCCGAAGGGCACGGGCCAGGCGTCCATCCAGGTGCGCCACCCGTCCAGGTAGGCCGTGCCCTTGGGCTCCGCGTGCATGTCTTCCAGGACCAGGGCGGCGACACGCTCCGGGTGGTCGGCCGCGTAGACCCAGGCGTTCAATGCGCCGGTGGAGTGGCCCACGATGGCGAACCGAGCAAGTCCCAGCTGATCCACGACCGCAGCCAGGTCCGCCACGAAGTCCTCGCGGGTGTATCCCTGCAAGGGCTTGTCCGAACCGCCGTGCCCGCGCTGGTCCAGGGCGATGCACCGGTAGTCCGGCGAGAGCCCCTCCATCACACCCTGCCAGCAGGAGCCCCGGCCCATGGCGCCGTGCAGGAACACCACGGGAAAGCCGGAGCCGCCGGTATCGAGGCCTCGCAGGGAGAGGCCGCGGCCATTCAAGGTCAGGATTGCATCCATAGGTTCACCTTCTCCAGCAGTCTGATCAGTTCCCGGCGCTCTTCCCGGGTGAGTCCGCCCTCGGGGTCGAAGGCGGTCTTCCCGCTGCGCCACAGGACCTGGGGGACGGATTCCAGCTTCTGGCGCCCGGCTTCCGTGAGCTCGACGATCACCCACTTGGCGTTCTGGGGGTCGCGGCGACGCTGCACAAAGCCGGCCCGCTCCAGGGTGCCGATCATGGAGGTCGCCGTGGGTCGGTCCGCGAACGTCAGGTCGGCGATCTGGCTGGGGGCCAGTCCACCGGAATCCTGCAGCTTGCGCAGCACGAAAATCTGCTTGGGATTCAGACCATGGGGCGCCAGATCCCGCGCCACCCGGCGCTTCCAGGTCAGGTGGACCCGCGAGATAAGTTCCATCAGCTTGCCGCTCATGATTAGAACTCTAACTATAGATTCGAAGTCCGTCAAGCACAGACAGAGAGACCTGCGGACACCGGGATGTCCGCAGGCCCCTCTGCGGTGGGCTCCAAGCGGCTCAGACCTTGAAGCGGGCCATGGCCTGGGCGAGGCTGTTGGCGATCCGGGCCAGGTCGGAGGCGGTGCGGCTGATCTCGTGGACCGTAGCGCTGAGCTCCTGGGTGGCCACGGCATTCTGGCCGATCTCCCGGGCGCTCTCCTCCATGCGGTTGGCGATCTCGCTGGCAGTGCTGGTCTGCTCCCGGGTGGCGGTGCCGATCTCGTTGATGAGCGAGGACACGCGCTTGATGGAGGCCTGGATCCGCTCCATCAGCGCCGAGATGTTCTGCACCGAGGACACGCCGCCATCCACGGCCACCTGGGTGTCGTGGAGGAGCTTCTCGATCTCCACGGCGGCCTGCCGGCTGCGGTCCGCCAGCTTGCGGACCTCCTCGGCCACCACCGCGAACCCCTTGCCCTGCTCCCCGGCCTTGGCGGCCTCGATGGCCGCGTTCAGGGACAGCAGGTTGGTCTGCTGGGCGATCTCCTGGATCACGCGGATGGCGCTGGCGATCTTGGAGGAGGCGTCGTGGATGCGGTTCATGCCTTCGGCGGTGGTCTTGGTGCCCTGGGAGCCGGCTTCCGTGGCTTCCACGGTCTCGCCCGTGTGCTCCACGGAGGTCTTCACGTTGCGGGCCACCTCCTCCACGCTGGCCATGAACTCGGTGATGGCCGAGGCGACGGTCTCCGTGGCGCCATGGAGCAGCTCGCCGCTCTTGGCGATCTCCTGGGTGGTGGCGGACATCTGCTCGGCGGAGGCGGAGAGCTCCGTGGCGCCGCTCGCTACCGAGAGGGAGGCCTGGGTCACGTCCTTGATGGTGCCCTGCAGGCCGCCCAGGAAGCGGTTGAAGGCCTCGGCGGTCTGGCCCACCTCATCGTCGCTCTTGACGTCGATACGGCGGGTCAGGTCGCCCTCGCCGCTGGCGATCTCCTGCATGGCCGTGCGGATCTGGCCAAGGCCCTTCAGCATGCGGCTCAGGGTCGCCACCGCCAGCAGGGAGACGCCGATGCCGAACACGGCGATGATACCCAGCACCTTGAAGAGCAGGCTCCGCAGGGGCGCCAGCACCGCTGAGCGCTCCATCACCAGGGCCAGGGTCCAGTCGCTGCCTGCGACGGGCTGCCAGAGAACCAGGCTGGACTTGCCGCCGACCGAAGCATCCACCAGCCCCTTGCTGGGCTGGCCCAGTTCGGCGACGTGCGTGGCCAGCTCGGAGGAGAGGTCCCCCACCCCCTTGAGGGTGAGCTTGGGTTCCGGGTGGGCGATGATCTTGCCGTCCTTGGAGAGCAGCATGGCGTAGCCGTTGCCTGCCAGCTTGAGGGCGAGGACATCCTTCACCAGCCGGTCGATGCTGATGTCACCGGCCACCACGCCGCCCCCCCCCTTGACGGGAGAAGCGAAACTGACGATCAGCTTGCCGGTCTGAGCGTCCACGTAGGGTTCGGTGAGAATCGGACCATTCGTGTCCATGGCCGCGCGGTACCAAGGGCGGACGGTGGGGTCATAGTCCGCCGGAGGGACCCAACCGGTGGCATCAATGATCCGTTTGTCCGGAAGCCCCACATAGACGGTATCGAATCCGCCGCCTTCCGCAGCCCGCTTGAGGTACTCGATGACGTCCGTCCGAGTCGTTACGACGGTCGTCGCGCTGACGATGGAGCGCTTGGATGCCACCCACTCGGCGATGAGCCGGCTGTAGCCGTTGGCCGCGGCTTCCGATTCGCTCTTGACGCCCGCCAGCAGTTGACCCCGCATCTGCTGGTAGGACACGAGGGACAAGAGCGCCGCCAGCGCCAGCAGCAGTCCGACAACGAACAAGGTGAGCTTCTTCTGAAGGCTCTTGCCCATGGTTCATCTCCTTGGAAAACCATCTCTGCCAGGCATATCCCGGTCCTAGCGTTATATCGGAGCCTTTGGCACGGCCTTGAGTTTGAAAAGGAGTCATGGATCCATCTTCGGAACCCGCTTTTTTCACAATCTCACGAGTGTTCCCTGCCCACGGCTGTCCAGGCCGACCTGTGGGGCCTGGAGCGGAGAACCCTGAAAGCTCCGCTGGTTCGAGGGGGACCCCCATGAGCTCCGCGCCGGTTCAGGGTTTCCTGTGCAGCCTCCGGTAGTCGTCCATCTGTTCCTTCAGCCAGCGGTCGACGGTACCCTCCGCCTTGAGCCGGTTGATGATCCGGTTGACCTTGGGCAGGAGATGCACGTATTTCGACTTCTTCGAGAAGGCCATGTAGAAGTTCGCTGTCAGGATGGGCTTGGGAAGCGCCTCGATCTTGTCGTCGTAGCCCTCGAGGGTGGCGATGGACAGGCCCGGATAGAGGCCGAAGACAAAGTAGTCCGCCCGCCCCGATTCCAGCTTTTTCAGGTTCTGGATGGTTTCCGGAACCCGCTCGAGACTGAGCTTCGCTTCCGCGAAGTGGTCGAACTTATCCTCGAAGCTCTCCCCGATGTTGGTCGTTCCCCGCTTGCCGATCAGGTCATCCCAGGTGTTGAAGGGGAAGGTCTTGCCCTTCCAGACGAACACCACGTTGGGGTCCTTCATGAAGGGGACGGTGTATTCCAGGAAAGCCTTCCGCTCCGTGTTGAGGTAGACACCGGCGATGACATCGATCACCCCAGCCTCCGCATCCTTCTGGACGCGGATCCAACGGCCATCGGCCCTGATCTCGTAGGGCACCTTCAGCTCGGTGAAGACGGCCTTGACCAGTTCCGCCCCGACGCCGACGATGACCCCGTTCTCTTCCCAGGTCACGGGGGGATAGCCGGGGTGCCCGGAGACGACCAGGACCTCCCCGGCCAACGCCGCTCCCTGCACGCATGCCAGCCACAAGGTCAAGACGATGCGGGTGATTCCCATGTCGGATTCCATGCCAAGGTGTGCCCGGCATGGAGCGGACCTCCCTTTCTCCTTGTATCGGCTGGTTGGAGATAATTGTTAACCATTCAATTATTTCCTACCTCAACGCAGCCACCGGGCCGCATGCCGGCTCCCGGGCCGCTCAGAACCGGAGGGAGAGGCAGCTCAAGCCGCCATCCATCTTGCGGTATTCCGACATGTCCAGCACCAGGGGGGTGTAGCCGTGCTGCTTCAGGGAGGCTTCCAACCTGGGGAATCCGGCAGGGAGGAAGACGCGGTCGTTGATCCGCACGCAGTTCGCGGCGTAGCTCTCCTCCTCGGCGACACGGATGATGCGGTAGCCCTTGAACTCGGGACGGTCCGCCATCTCCTCCATCAGCACCAGGGTTTGGTCGTCGATGCAGGCGATACCGCTTTTGAGGTGCAGGATGGTCGTCATCTGCCGGATATCCACCGTGGAGGAGGTGCAGCCTTCCTTCTTCAGGTATTCGGCCAGCTGCCGCGCGCCTTCCTCGTTGGTCCGGTGGGAGATGCCGATGAAGAAGTGGGTTCCAGCTTCGCAGATGTCGCCCCCATCCACGGTTCCCGGAGCCGTGATCTCGTAGTGCTTCTGGAAGAACTGGAGCACGGCGCCCCGGATCCCCTCGACCTCGCCTTCGCGGCTCTCCGCTCCGGGACGGGTGAGGACTGCGGCGTGGGGGGTGAGGACGGCCGTGTCCTCCACAAATGTGGAATCCGGGTGCTTCAGGTCCTTCGGCAGGACGGTGAGCTGAAGCCCGCAGGCCTCCAGGGCTTGGCAGTAGGCCGCGTGCTGTTCCAGGACCTTGGCATAGACCGGGGCGCCGAGGGTGCCCTGGCCCACCGAGGTCAGCCCCTCGCTGAAGTTCTCGCCGGGAATGCGGACGATGGCGCGCGTGAAGTGCATGGTGTCTCCTTTGGAACGGGTCATTTGACGCGGGGAATGCTGCTGCCGAAGAGCTTCACGAGACAGGCCTGCGAGTGGTCCAGGTGGGCGGTCATGGCCTGTCGCGCCAGGGAACCGCTGTGGGCCTCCAGGGCCTTGATCAGGTCGTGATGGGCGATCCAGCTCCGGTCCACGCGCATGTAGAGTGTGTCGAGGCGTCGCGCGAAGGCCAGGGTCAGGCCGAGCTGATCGAGCACGCGCTCGTTGCCGGCCATCGCCGCCAGACGCAGGTGGAACGCCTCGTTGGCCTGGACCATTGCGGCGGTGTCCGCGGCAGGGTTGTCCTCCACGTCCAGCAGCGCGCGAAGCTCGGCGATCTGCTCCGTGGTGGCGGACTGGGCTACGGTCTCGGCCGTGAAGCACTCAAGCAGCTTGCGGAACTGGTAGAGGTCGACGATGTCCCTCACCGAGATGGGTGTGACCAGGAAGCCCTTCCGGGGAAACCGAGAAAGCCAGCGGTCCTGGTGGAGCCGCATGCAGGCCTCGCGCACCGGGGTGCGGCTGGTGTGGCAGCGCTGGGCCAGATCCGGCTCCGAGAGGAACTCGCCCGGCGGCAGCACGGCGTCCATCAGCCACTCGCGGATCTGGTGATAGACGCGGTCCACTTCGTTCTGGTTCGCAGGCTTGGGCTGGGTGGCCTTTTGCAGGGAGGAAACAGTGGGCGCTTTCAGCATTCTTAGAGCATGCCATCAGTATACCGTCGGCGCAATTGGATTCTATGTCATATGATTCCTTGCTCTTGCAGCCATTTCCCCTCGGATCGTCCATTCCGGGTCCATCCGGAGGGGGCGGATCGACATTCGTTCGGATCTCGGATCCCGAACTGGCCGATGCCGCGGTCCAGGTCCTTCTCGACCTGCTCGTGCGCTAGAAGCCGTGGCGTTTCAGGATCTCGGCCCGCTTGGCGTCGTATTCCTGCTGGGAGATGAGCTTGGCATCCAGCAGTTCCTTGAGGTCCGTCAACTCCTCCTTCAGGGACTTGGCTGGCCCAGCGGGCTTGACAGGCGCGGTGGCCTTCACAGCAGCGGTGCCCCAGACACCCTTGAGGATGATGTGCCCCTGGCCCTTGGACCCCTCGTTCTGCGACCAGGTACCCGGATCGGAATCCTGCACTCGATAGCGACCCGCGGGTAGGCTCACGTTGGGGCGGGCGATCCAGTAGACCTTGTTCAGGGTTTCGACCTTCCACGGTCCCCACACGGCCCCGTCCTCCCCTACGATCCTCAGCGTTCCTCCCGGGGCGCCCTTCCCTCCGTTGTAGTGGTAGGACAGGAGGTAGGTGATACGGGCAGGACGGCTCAGGGTGAAGAGGGTCTCCTTCCCACCATTGGACACACCGAAGTCGTTCCCGCTGCGGAAGATCTCCACTTCCGATCCCGTGAAGGCCACGCCCGTGGGCTCATCGTAGGTCACAGAGGTCCCGCCGGGGGTGGATCCGGAGGAGGTGCCAGTCCGTCCCGCGCCCGTGGCCGGGTTCCCCGTGGCGGTCGATCCGGTCGAGATCGGAGGGGTGACGGCTGCCCGCCCGCCGGCCGGCATCTGGCCTTCCATCCAGGCATAGTTGTAGCGGATCTCGAAGAGCTTTCCGTAGATGCTGAGGGCCAGGGTCTGCTTCGGACCGCCGTTGGGGACCACCCAGTCGCCGGTGGCGTGGTTCAGCTTTGGTGCTCCTTCCGCGGTGCTGATGGAGGTGCTGGCGATGTTGGAGGAGCCTCCCGCTCCCAGGGAACGGTAGACGAGGTGGTGGCTCACCTGCCACTGGGGACCCAGTTCGACCTTCTCGGCCACCAGATCGATGCGGAACGACAGCTTGTCTCCGGGTCGCAGGTAGTCGGATGGTATGGTCCAGCTGCCCTTGGTGATCAAGGCCTTGCCGCGATCGACGCCGCTGCTCGTGGGGGCGATCTGGGCGGTGAAGGTCACGCCCTGGCCTGTCATCTTCGCGCTGGTGATCCATTCCCCGTTTTCGGTACGCGCATCCGGCTGCGTGTCGACCAGCCTCCAGTAGCCTGCGGTCATCGGGAGGGCGGCGGTCAGCAGAAGGGCAAGCGGGCGCAGCAACATGGAAACCCCTAGTGGTAGTCCCGATTATAGGCAAAGTTCACGGGAGTCTGGGCCGCAACGGCTCATCAGCCCAGACCTGCCGCCAGCGGCGGTGCTTCAGCGCTGGTGGTAGATCTTCGCGGCCTTCGCCCCCGGTGAGTCTGGATACTTGCGGTGCAGGAGTCGGAAGGCCTTCACCACCAGCTCGGCGCTGCGGGCGTCGCGGTTGCCGTTGCGGGAGGAGCGCACGGCCCGGGACAGGGCTTCCGACGCCAGGGGGTCGTTGGGCATCGCATGGGCGAAGATCAGCGCCTGTTCGCAGAACCAGGTGAGCGGGGCCGGGATGCGGGCGAAGTCTGCGGTGCCCTCCCTATCGGCGGCGGTGTCCAGGAATGCGGGAGCAAGGGTGAGCCGATAGTCCCACAGGCCTCTGTCCTCAGCCCCCGAGCTCGGGATGGGACCAGGATCCGGAGCGGGTTCCGGCGGCCCCTCCCAGCGGGCGTAGATGGTGCCGAACTGGAAGGCCTCCTCCCGGAAGGTGAGGAGCTTGGGCCAGAGGCGGTGCTCCCAGATGAGCAGATAGGCGCGTGCCTTGCGGCGAGCCGGGCTCTTTTCCGCGGCCCAGGCTTCCAGTTCCTTGGCCAGCTTGGGACG
>CAYZND010000061.1:0-2632 GCA_964479495.1 uncultured Mesoterricola sp. | reverse complement strand
GCCCCAGGGGCATGTGCTCGTTGAGCAGGGAGACCGCCATGGGATCGAGGGCCTTGAGGGTCCGCCGGTCGTCCTGGCTGTCGTCGAGGTGCTCGCTCCAGTCCGTCCAGCCGTCATCGATGGAGGCCAAGCGCCGCCCGAGATGGGCTGCGAAGGCATCCACATCCTGGGCCTGGGCCAGCTTGATGGAGGACCAGAGGTTGAAGGCGGAAGGCCACCGCGCCACATCCGGCTGGGCCAGGGCCTCGTCCGCCAGGGCCTCGGCCGCCTTCATGCGGTTCTGGGCCACCAGGATGCGCAACCGGTGGCTCACCAGGGTCGCGTAAACCGGACCCGGCTTGAGGCTCGCCTGCTGGGCCAGCTTCAGGAAAGCCTCGGCGCGGGGATGTTCCTTGGGCAGCACCAGCATGACGGCCACGAGGTTCGGCAGATCCGGTGCGGCGTCGTAGGCCGCCAGGGCCTCGTCCAGGGTTCCGTCCTGGAGAAGGTGGATCCAGGCATGAACGCCGGCGGGTTTCGTGCCCTTCAGGCCCTCCGTCCAGGGCTCCAGCACCCGCAGCCAGCGGAGGTCTTCCATGTCCTGCAGCAGGGCCGCGCCGCGGTGCTTGGCTCCGAGGTTCTGCAGAAGCCGGGCATAGAAGACCTGTGGATCCTGGAGGAAACGGATCCGGTTCTCCAGGGCGGCCGCATCCGCGTGCAGCTCGGCGAAGGCCGGGTCCGCCTGCAGCTTTGCGAGGTGCGCCAGCGCCTGTTCCGCATCCAGGTCGCAGCCTGCGATGGAACCCACCTTGGCATGGATGCGCGCCAGGGCGTACCGGGCCCAGCCGCGCCAAGGGCTGGCGCCGTCTTCGGCCACGGCCCGGAAGGCCTCCACGGCTTCCAGATAGTCTTCCCGGTAGAAGCGCGCCGCAGCCAACTGGTAGCCCCGGTCCTGCTGGATCAGCAGGGGCAGGCTGGCGGTCGTAGCCTCCGGCAGGAGCTCCGCGCCCTTCCCTTCCCAGGTGAACACACGGTCCTGGGCGGCCAGCCAACTGCGTACGGCCACGCTGCCTTTGCCGAAGGTCTTGATGCGTTCCCGCAGGGTGCGGGCCGCCAGAGTCAAGGCGTGATCGCCGACCACCGGAAGCTCGCGATAGTCCTCCACCCGGGCTGTCTTCAGCTCGCGCGGGGGTGCCCCGGCTTCGGCTCGCGCCTGCGTCCAGGCCAGGAACCCCGATTCGGGGTCCCCGATCAGCGCGGGCCCCAGCAAGGCTTTCTGCTCGGTGGCGTCCAGTCCCACGCCCGCGAGCCACCTCCAGGCCACCACCAGGTCCGTGGTGGACAGCATGGGCTGCAGGAGCCCCATGCGACCGGCCACCCAGTCCTCGCGAGAGCCATCGGGGATACGGCTCACCACCAGGTTCAGGGTGGGCACGATGGGCCCGCAGGGCCACGCCGTGGTGAAGAGCAGCAGCACGAGGAAGGCGGACCAGGCGCGTCGGATCATGGGAGGTCCCTGGCGATGCGGTCCCAGGCATCGACCGTCCAGGAACCGGGATGGAACACATAGTAGCGTCGGCGGCCGCGCGGTCGGGGCAGCCTTTCGTCGGTGGAGACGCCTGCGCTGAAGCGGGCCAGAGGCTCCTTGAGCGCCTCGCCTCGGGCCAGCCGGCTGCGGATCCGGGCCTCCTCGGGCCCCATGCGGAAGAGCATGGGCACTGCCTCGTCCACGATCCCGCTGAGTCCGGCCTGGCTGATCCAGCCATCATCCAGGCACCAGGAGGCCAGGGCCGTGATGGACAGCGGCATGTCGGCCGGCATGCGCTCCCTGAGTTTCTTCAAGGCGTCGGCATAGAAGGCGCGCTCCGAGTCCCGTGCATCGAAGTCCACCTGGAGCCCCTTCACACGCGGCAGCTTCAGCAAGCCCACAGCCCGATCCAGGAACGCTTCCGCCTGATCCGCCGTCAGCTCCGCCCCGTGCGTCTCCACCCGGATGACGGCCATGAGATGGGTCTCGGGAGGGACGAGCAGTGGGTTCCGGCGGGCCACCCAGCGCGCCCCCTGCCCTTCCAGGTGCAGCTCCCCCCCCAGGAAGGCCACCCCGACATCACCCTTCAGGAACCGCAGATCCTGGGGGGACTCCCAGGCCCAGAGGACCCGCGAAGGAACCTCATGCAGCCGAACGGACTCCCGACGGCAGCCGGGGAGCGCCAGCAGCAGAGCCAGTCCCAAGCCCTCCAGGCTCCTCCGCAAGAGACGGAACACCGTCGCTCAGGGCCGGTAGGCCACCACGTCGATCTCCACCCGCAGCCCGGCCACCGGCAGCGAGGCCACCTGCACCGTGGTGCGGGCGGGCCGGTGGTCGCCGAAGACCCGCGCATAGACGGCATTCATCTTCTCGAAGTCCCGCATGTCCACCAGGAAGACGCCGCAGCGAAGCACGTACGGAAGATCGGAACCCGCCGCCTGCAGGATTGTACGGATGTTCCGGAAGACCTGCTCCGTCTGGGTCTCCACATCGAGTCCCGCAAACTGGCCCGTGGCCGGATCCGTGGCGCCCTGCCCCGAGACGAAGACGAGCCGGTCGAAGATCATGCCGGGGGAATAGGGGCCCACGGGCTTGGGAAGGCCTTCTGCGTGAACGGGCTGGTGG
>CAYZND010000060.1:1156-13662 GCA_964479495.1 uncultured Mesoterricola sp. | reverse complement strand
GAAGGGGCCGCTGGTGGCGGTCAATGTGGCAGGACTTGATGAAGCGGTCTTCTCGGACACGCTGTTCGGCCATACCCGGGGCGCGTTCACGGGGGCTTCGGAGGCGCGCAGCGGCATGGTGGAGCAGGCGGCGGATGGCACCCTGTTCCTGGACGAGATCGGGGATCTGCAGCCGGCTTCGCAGGTGAAGCTGCTCCGCCTGCTGCAGGAGGGCGAGTACTACCCGCTCGGCAGCGATCGCCCCCGTTGGATGCGAGCCCGGGTGGTGGTGGCCACCAACCACAACCTGACCGAGAAGCAGGCCTCCGGGGCCTTCCGGAAGGACTTCTACTACCGCCTGCGCTCCCATCACGTCCATATCCCGGCCCTCCGCGAGCGCAAGGGGGACATCCCGCTGCTGCTGGACCATTTTCTGGAGATGGCGGCCCAGGAGTTCGGCAAGAAGAAGCCCACGCCGCCCAAGGAACTGGCGGTGCTCCTGGCCAACTACCCTTTCCCGGGCAATGTGCGCGAGCTGAAGTCGATGGTCCACGATGCCGTCGGCTCCCACCAGGGAAAGATCCTGTCCATGGACGCCTTCAAGCGGGCCATTGGCGAGCATGAAGGCAGCCCCGGAGGGGCGAGGGGGGAGCTCCCCGGAATCAATCCCTTCGGTCACCTCGACCGCCTTCCCACGCTGGGAGAAGCCCACGAGCTGCTGGTGCAGGAGGCGCTTCGACGATCCGAGAACAACCAGTCCATGGCGGCTCGCATGCTCGGGGTCACCCAGTCGGCCCTCAGCAAGCGGCTGAAGGTGGCCAAGCAGAAAATGGTATGACTTTGCTCATTCGTGGACGCTGCGACTGAGATGTTATCCACCCTGCATTGAGCATTTGGGTGAAGCCTCCTGCGTCGCGTGTGCCGGGTGTCATAGCCTTTCCTTGGGTGGACATGGTTGTGGAAGTGTGGATTGTGGGATCGTTAGCCGTGGCTGAAAGGGCTGCCTCCACTTGGCATCGGATTTGAACTAGAGAACCGTTCAACTCGATCGTTTGCCAATTCGCCTCCCTTCGCCTCAGGACCTCAATCCGTGGGTCCTTGAGGGGCTCCATGCGTTCGTCTCGCGGAGCCTTCGGGAGCCCCTATCGCCACCTTTCCCAATCTTCCCAAGGAGGAATGTTCATGAAACAACACCACAAACTGCTGCTGGGGTTCGTCCTCGGTGTCACCGCCGGGCTTCTGGGCTACTACTTCATGCCCGCAGCGAGCTTCCCGTTCATGACGAAGATCAGCGAGGTCTTCACCTTCGTCGGCGCGACGTTCCTCCGCATGATCTTCATGGTGGTGGTGCCCCTGATCCTTGCGGCCCTCATGCTGGGCGTCATGGAGCTGGGCAAGGGCCGCGGTCTGGGCAAGGTCGCGGGCAAGTCCATGCTCTATACGCTGCTGTTCAGCGGCGCCTCGGTCTTCCTCGCCATCGTCACCACCAAGCTCCTGAAGCCTGGTGTGGGCCTGGTGGTCGACAAGGCCGCGCTGGCCTCCAACGCGGGCGTGCTGAAGATCCAGGAGAACGTCAAGGCCGTGGCTGGAAAGCCCTGGTACCAGTACATCGTGGACCTGCTCCCCCAGAACCCGCTGGACTCGGCCGTGCGCGCCTTCTCTGGCGAGATCGTGGCCATGATGTTCTTCGCGCTGTTCTTCGGCTGGGCCCTGAGCTGCGTGATCACGGACGATGAGCATCCCACCGTGAAGTTCCTGGACTCCATCTTCCAGGCCTGCATGAAGATCATCGACCTGGCCATGAAGCTGGCGCCCTTCGCCATCTTCGGCATCGTGTTCAACACCGCCTACAAGCTTGGTGCCGGCTTCCTGGGCAACCTCGCCTTCTTCGCGGGCGTGGTCGTCCTGGGCCTGGCCATCCAGTTCTTCGTGGTCTACGGCTCTGCGCTCAAGTTCATCGGTCGGACCTCTCCCTGGGCCTTCTTCAAGGGCTGCAAGGAGGTCTACCTCTACGCCTTCACCACCGCCTCCTCCAATGCGACGCTTCCCATTGCCCTTGAGACCGCCGAGCTGGGCCTGAAGCTGCCTCCCAAGATCTCCCGCTTCGTCCTGACCGTCGGCGCCACCGCCAACCAGAACGGCACCGCCCTCTTCGAAGGCGTGACCGTGCTCTTCCTGGCCCAGGTCTATGGCGTGGATCTCTCCATCGGCCAGCAGGTCCTCGTGGTCCTTATGTCCGTCCTGGCGGGTGTCGGCACGGCGGGCGTCCCCGGTGGCTCCCTGCCCCTGATCGTGGTGCTGCTGACCCAGGTCGGCATCCCGGCGGAAGGCATCGGCCTCATCCTCGGCGTCGACCGTTTCCTCGATATGTGCCGCACGACGCTCAACGTGGGCGGCGACCTCGTGATCGCCAAGCTCGTGAGCACCGGCGTGACCGAAGACGAGATGGACGCGATCCCCGAGGCGGATCCTGCCTGAAACTGAACCTCCGACCATGGCAATCCCGGGCCCCGTGTCCGGGATTGTTGTTTATGGCAGTAGCCCAGCACAGGGCCGTCCCCCAGAATGGAGGCATGGTCTTTGACTCGATAGGCACCCTGGAGCAGGCGTGCGACCTGCTTCGCGGCAGGCTCGCCGAGGGCGATCTGCCTCAGGCGGAGGAGTTGCTGGAGACGCTCCGCACCCAGTACCGCCAGGCCCCGTCAACCTTCCAGCCGAGCCATCTGGAGACGCTGAAGGAGCTCTCGGAGGCCTTGAGGCTAAGGCGTCAGCTCAAGGAGGTCTTCGGCTATTCGACCTTCCGGCCGGGCCAGGAGGCGGTGATCCGCGCGGTGCTCTCGGGGCGGGACTGCCTGGCGGTGATGCCCACGGGAGCCGGCAAGAGCCTCCTCTACCAGCTTCCTGCACGGACGCTGGGTGGTACCACGCTGGTGATTTCGCCCCTCATCGCCCTGATGAAGGATCAGGTGGATGCCCTGACGGAAGGGGGGCTGCGGGCCACCTTCCTCAACTCCTCGCTCACGCCGGAGGCGCGCCGGGAGCGTATCCAGGCCCTCCATCGGGGAGAGTTCGAGCTCGTGTACGCGGCGCCTGAGGGCATCGAACAGAGCGTCGGGCCCCTGCTGGAGCGCCTGGATCTGCGCCTGATCGCCGTGGACGAAGCCCACTGCATCAGCCACTGGGGTCATGACTTCCGACCGTCCTACCGGAACCTTGCCGGGCTGAAGGCGCGCTTCGGCGGCCTTCCTGTGCTGGCCCTTACGGCCACGGCCACGGAGGCGGTGGCCCGGGACATCGTCGATCAGCTGGGGATGCAGGCGCCCCTGGTGCATCGCGGCTCCTTCTTCCGTCCGAACCTCCACCTTCACACCGTGAAGAAGGGGGGCGAGGGACCCTCCATCCGCGAGGCGCTCCTGCGCCTGGTGGAGGCCCGCCCTGGCCAGAGCGGCATCATCTACGGGCTGTCCCGCAAGAGTGTGGAGAGCACGGCAGAGTTCCTGCAGTCCAAGGGGATCCGCGCGCGGGCCTACCATGCGGGCCTGGAGTCCGCCGAGCGCGAAGCCGCCCAGGAAGCCTTCCGGCGGGATGATGTGGATGTGGTGGTGGCCACCATCGCCTTCGGCATGGGCATCGACAAGAGCAACGTCCGCTACGTGATTCACCGGGACCTGCCCAAGAGCCTCGAAGGCTACTACCAGGAGATCGGCCGGGCGGGCCGGGACGGCGCAGACGCGGACTGCATCCTCTTCTATTCCTGGGCCGACGTGATGAGCCTGGACCGATTCACGGAGGACCTCGAGGGCGAGCTGGCCACCCTCCAGCGCCAGCAGACACGGGAGATGTTCCGTTTCGCGGAGGCAACCTTGTGCAGACACCGTCTGCTCGCCCGGCACTTCGGAGAGGAGCTGAAGGGTTGCGGCGTGAGCTGCGACATCTGCACGGGCCGGGATGTGCTGGCCGAAGCCCCCAGGAGGGCCCGGAAGGCCAGGATCCACGCGGCGGGTCCCCTGACCGCGGCGGTGCCCATCGCCGAGAGCGAAGAGGAAGCGCTGTACCTGAGGTTGAAGGCGCTGCGTCGGGAGCTGGCGGACGCCCGGGGCGTGCCGGCCTATGTGGTGTTCACGGACGCGACCCTGCAGCACCTGGCGCGCTTCCGCCCCCAGACGCCGGAACACCTGCTCGCCATCTCGGGGGTGGGTCTCAAGAAACTGCAGCTCTACGGGGAGGCTTTCCTGCGCGCGTTGCAGATGCCTTGACCTTCACCCGCGATGGGAACCATCCCCTTGCTCTAAGGAATGGTTTCCATCCAGGCACGGATCCCCGCGGCATTGCGAGAATGGCCATTTCAACATACATTGCGTTGAGGGCGGGCTAGGCACGGCCTCAAGGGGGAAGGATAAAAACGATCCCGCAACACACGCATGAGAGATTCCTCAATGCATGACGGATCCCAGAACGGGAGGCGATGTGCTCAAGGGTGTCGGACTTGCCATGTATCTCCTGACGGCGGTTCTTCCGGCCCCCGCGGACGACATCGTCTTCGGTTTCCGTCCGATTCCGCCCTACGTGATGATCGATTCAGCGGGCACCTATTCCGGGATGGAATACGAAATCGTCGTGGCCGCCCTGGCGGCGGGTGGGCATACGGTCAAGCCCCAGGATTTCCCCTTTGCGAGGCTTTTCGAGACGCTCAAGTTCAAGAAGATCCAGGGCGCAGCTCCGGTGCTTCCCACCCATGACGTGGGGGAGGCCTTCCTGACGGACTCCTACATCACGTATCACAACGTGGCCTTGGCCATGAGAAAGCGGGGACTTCGAATCCAGCGGGTGTCCGATCTCAAAGGCCTTTCCATCATGGCTTTCCAGACGGCGACCGTGGTCCTGGGACCTGAATACGCGGAGGCCGTCAGCGGAAACCCGCAGTATTCGGAGATGGCCAAACAGATCCTCCAGATCCGAACCTTGTTTGCAGGACGAATCGATGCCGCGATCGGAGAGACGCGGATCCTGCACTACTACATCTACGCGCCGGAAACCAAGGTCGATTCCTCCCTGCCGACCGAGGAGTTCCCCATTTTCCCGCCGACGCACTACCGCGCGGCCTTTCTGGAAAAACGGCATGCCGATGATTTCAATCGCGGATTGAAAGCCATTCTTGCCAACGGCACCTATCAGAAGATCGTCCTGAAATACTCTCCGATGCCGTAACGATCCGGACGGAAGGTCGGGACTTGTGCCATCGCTCCAAGTCCTGCGGATGCGAACGCGTTCAGCGGAACGAGGTGCCCTCCTTTGGATGGGTGTCCACCTCCAGGCGGAAGACATCGGGGCGGGCATAATGACCCGTCGAATCCATCACGAGGTGTCCCCGGGTGACGAGGCTCGGATCGAGGTCCGCGTACAGGATGCACGGCTCATCATGGCGCGGCTGGACCACATAGCTCGTATCGGGCGCGATGATGGCACTCCCGCCGTTCTTGTAGAGATGGTCCGGATGTTCCGGCATGGAGGCGAGCATGTCGAAGGCCGGGCCTTTCGTGGGGTCCAGGGTTGCGAGTCCGTCCAGGACATCCTGACGACTCAGGACGCAGCCCGCCGCCAGCACGAAGCACTGGCCCTCGAAGGCGTACGTCCGGCTGGCGAGCTGGTGCAGCTCCCCCACCGCGGGCCACTGAGCCACATGCACCAGTTCTCCCTTGGCGTGCATGGCCGCCCGGGCCAGGGGCATCCAGTGCTCCCAGCAGATCAGGCCGCCCAGCACGCCGTAGGGAGTATCGAGCGCAGCCAGCGTGCTGCCATCCCCTTGCCCCCAGATCAGGCGTTCGCCATAGGTGGGCATGAGCTTGCGATGCACGGCCCAGCGCGTCCCGTCGGATGCGAGGAAGAGCATCACGTTGTAGAGGGTTCCGCCCTTGAGCTCATGGGCTCCCATCACGAGATCGAGGCCATGACGGCGGGCCAGGGCGCGCAGGCGGTCCAGGTGGGGGCCGGGCAGGCTCAGGGCCTGTTCTGCAAGGATCTGGTAGAGCGCCTGGGCGCCTTCGTGGTTCCAGTGCGCTGCATCCGGCGCTTCGTCCAGCCAGACGGGATATCCCGGAAGCCATGTTTCCGGGAAGGCCACGAGGGCGGCTTCGCCTGCGGCTGCCTGGGCCACCAGGGCCTCCGCCCGGTCCAGGCTGGCTTCCAGGTTCAAGAAGACGGGCGGGTGCTGGACGACGGCGACGCGAAAGGGCTTGGTGGAGGTCATGACCGGCTCCGGGCGGGGCGGGAGGCGGAGGCCCCCAGGAGGTTGGGCAGGGCAGGCTTGATGGCGTGTTCGAAGATGATGGAGGTCTCGATGCTGGCCACTTCGGGGCGGGACGCGAAGGCGTCCATGGCCGTGTCCTGCAGGTGCTGGATGTCACGGACCGCCATGTGCACCAGGAAGTCACGATCGCCCGTGACCTGGTAGACCGCCAACACCTCCTTCACAGCCAGGGCGTGCTTCCAGAAGGCCTTCATGTGCTTGCGGTCATGGTGGCGCATCCGGAGGGCCACCATGGCCTGGAGCCCGATTCCCATGGCCTCCGGCGCCACGCGGGCATGGGCACCCACCAGTGCGCCTTCGGCCTTCAGGCGCTGGACCCGGGCCAGGCAGGTGGAGGGAGCCAGACCCACGGCTGCCGCCAGTTCCTTGTTGGAGATTCGAACATCGTTCTGAAGTTGATCCAGAATTTCGATGTCGATTCGGTCCAGTTCCAGATTCATGTGGATTCTCCGAAAAGGATTCGATGGTTCGGAATGGAACCGAATCCTATCTTGAAAGCCCCCAGGTTCCAAGATCCGGATCCTCAAGACCCGGATGCTGCCGTCGGAGGCGTCCCATGACCCGTGTCTTCACATCGGACTACCGTGACCATGGCCGGAAGCGGCCCGATCCCTTTCCGGTACACAAGCTGAAGCGCGTGGACCGGCCCACGACGAGGATCATCGAGGACCAGATCCGCCGGGTGGATGAGCGTGACGGGGGATTCCAGCGGGGCGCACGCGGCGAGTACGGGCCCTTCATCGCCGAGGAATACGCCCGGTTCATGCCCAAGTACCCGCTGTCAGGAGCCCTGCTGAGCATGGCCAAGGCCTTTGCTCCACTGGTGGAGGGTCCCATAGGAAGCAGTCGTGCGCCGGGGCTCGAGGATCCTGCAGCCAACGCGCTCCACCTCAAGGAAACCGCCTACTTCCTGAGGGCGGACATGGTGGGCATCTGCGAACTCCCGCCCTACGCCGTGTTCACGCACAGTCGCTGGGACGGGCAACCCGTCGAGTGCGGTCATACGCACGCGCTCGCCATCCTGGTGGACCAGGACTGGAAGACCGCCGACGCCTTCGACGGGCACGACTGGATCAGCAACTCCATGAGCTTCGTGGCCTACTCGAACTCCGCCTTCATCGCCTGCGTCCTGGCGGACTACATCCGCCGCATGGGCCATTCCGCGCGGGCCCACCATGCCATGAACTACCAGGTGCTCGTGCCGCCCATCCTGCTCTGGGCGGGGCTGGGAGAGATGAGCCGCATGGGGGATGTGGTGCTGAATCCCTTCTTGGGACCTCGGTTCAAGGCCGCCGTGGTCACCACGGACCTGCCGCTGGCCATCGATCGGCCCATCGACTTCGGCCTCCAGGACTTCTGCGCGAAGTGCAAGAAATGCGCCCGGGAGTGCCCTTCCGGCGCCATCTCCGAGGGCGACAAGGTCATGCACAACGGCTACGAGAAGTGGCCCCTCGACGTGCGCAAGTGCACCTCCATGCGGGTGGGCAACCAGCACGGCAGCGGGTGCGGCACCTGCATCAAGGTCTGCCCCTGGAACAAGCCGCACACGCCCCTGCACCGCATGGTGGGATGGGCCATGCGGGAGCTCCCCTGGACCCGGAACTTCGCCGTGACGGCCGACGACTGGATGGGGTACGGCAGGCCCGATCCGCGCCGCAAGTGGTGGTTCGATCTGGAAGAGAAGAACGGCGTGCTGCGCATCCCGCAGAAACCGACCGCGGGACGAAAGGCCGTGTACGAAGAGGAGATCAGGGCGTAGCCTTGGTTTCCTCTGGCTTGACCTCCCTCGCCGCCTTGCGCCTGCGGACCACCCATCGGATCCAGCGGTAGATCCCGTACGCCAGGAGAGACCAAGGGATGAGCACGAGGATCACGCTGAGCAGGACGGCCAGGGATTCCGCCACCAGGGTGGTGGCGTTCCGGAGGACGTCGCCCAGGGCCGTCCAGGCACCGGGTCGTGCCAAGTCCACGGGCACCGGCTCCCGCAGCTCCACGGTGAGGGTGGACAGCCGGATCTGGTGGTCGTAGAAGCGGCGCTCCCCTTCCGCCAGCTCGATCTCCTCGGTGATGCGTGAGATCTCGCGCTCGGCTTCGAGCACGTCCTTCAGGCTGCCGGCCTTCAACTTCATGAGGTCGCGGATGCGACCCAGCGCCTCGCGCTTCACCTTCAGGCGGGTTTCCAGGTCGGCGTAGGCCTTGGTGACGTCCTCCACCGAGGACTGTTCGGCGAGGACCTTCCCGAGGGCGCGGATGGAAGCCCCGGCCGCATCGAAGCGCTCGGCGGGAATCCGGAGAACGATCTGCCCTGTGCGGTAGCCCGCGTCATGCCGGGTCACCTGGGTATCCGCCGCATAGCCCCCGAGAGACTTGGCCATCTGTCCCAGGGCCGTGGAGGCTGCGTCGAAGTCCTTCACCTCCAGGGAAACCGAACCCGTGCGGATCAGCTTCTGAGGCTGCTCCGCCACGGGTGCAGCGCTGACCGGCGCGCCTGCGGGGCCTCCCCCGCCCGTGGACTCGGCGACCTTGGCTTCCATCTCCGGAGCAGGGGGGACGTTGCCTGGAGCTTCCACATCGGCGGACAGCATCGCCCGCTGCCGGGACTTCCCACAGGCCAGGCCGCCTACCAGCAGCAGGGCTGCCACCAACCCAACGAGACCCCGCACGGGATGAGCATGCTTCATGTTCGGCTCCGGAATCGGCTCATCATACGGCCAAATCCCGGGCGAGTATGTGCTCACATTTCCCGCACGGCCCATTCCTTAGGTACAAGGATCCGGTCCCACCAGATGGCCTGATCCGTGCGCTTGCCGATGGCGAGGAACATGCAGACCTCGGCGCCGCCCTTCAGGCCCAGGAGCTTGCTTGCACGCCAGGGGTCGAAGCCTTCGATGGGGCACGAGTCGTATCCTTCGGCGCGCAGGGCCAGCATGAAGGTGGCGGCGGCCAGGGCCGTGGACTTGTGGGCGGTGATCTTGCCCGCCGCCTTGGACTGCATGCTCGGCATGGGCCGGAACAAGGAGATCCCCCGGCTGAGGGCATGCTTCGCAAGGCCCAGCAGGCCCAGCGGGTCCTGCAGGTAGACCAGGGGAATCAGCTTCCCCCAGTAGCGTTTCTGGCTGGGGCGGAGGAGGCCCCTGGAATCCAGCGACTCGAGGATGTACCGGCTGTTTCGTCTCCAGGTGTCCGTATGGGCCACCAGGGCCACCAGCAGGGGGGCGCTCTTGAGGAGCTTCTGGTCCAGGCACACCCGATCGGCTTTCTGCCGCACGTCGGGATTCCGGAGGATCACGAACTCCCAGTGTTGAAGGTTGCTGGAGCTGGGAGCCTTCAGGGCGGACTCCAGGCAGCGGTCCAGGACCTCATCGGGCACAGGATCGGGCAGGAACTCCCGGATGCTCCTCCGGGCGTCGGCGATCTGGTGGAAGGTGGCTGCGATGTCGTTCACGCGGTCCTCGCATGTGCTGGGAATGCTCGAATCCCACAGGTCCAGGCGAGTCACCACGCTTGCCAACGCGCGTCGATTCGTCCCACCTGTGGGATTCGCACCGCCTACTTCTTGTTCCACCGGCTCCGGGCCCAGGCCCAGGCCTTCGTCCAGGTGAACTCGTCCAGGAGGTCGAAGAACACCGGGATCACGACCAGGGTCAGCAGGGTGGAGGTGATGATTCCGCCCACCACCGCGCGCGCCATGGGAGCCCGCATCTCCGCACCGGCCCCCAGTGCCAGGAAGAGGGGCAGCATGCCGCCCACCATGGCGAAGCTGGTCATCAGGATGGGACGCAGTCGGCTCATGCCGGCCTCGATGATGGCCTGCCGTCGAGGCATTCCACTTTCCCGCATGAGCTGGAGCGCCCGGTCCACCAGGAGGATGGCGTTCTTGGTCACGAGGCCCATGAGGAGGATGACGCCGATCTGGGTCATCATGCTCATGGGATCCCCCGTCACCAGCAGCATCAGCACCATGCCCACCATGGAGAGAGGCAGGGACAGCATGATGGTGATGGGCAGCTTGAAGCTCTCGAACTGGCTGGCCAGCACGAGATAGATGAAGGCCACGGCCAGCAGCAGGGCGCTGCCCATGTACTCCCCCGTCTCCTTGTTGTGCTTGGCACTGCCTTCGAAGCCCACCTGGACGCCCTCGGGAATGACGCCCTTGCGCTTCAGCTCGTCGACGCCCTTCTGGAGATCGGTCACGACCTCCTGGAGGGTCCGGCCCTCCTTGTTCGCGGTGAGCATGATCTGCGCCTGGAGCCGCCGGCGTTCCAGCTTGGCAGGAGCGACGGCCTCTTCGAACCGGGCCACGTTGTTGACCTTCACCATGAGGTTGTTGCCCTCGGCGTCCTTCTTGCTGCTCACGACGGACATCTGGGCCAGCTGTTCAGAGCGGTTGCGGCCCTCGTCCGAGAGCCTCACCCGGACGTCGTACTGCTCTCCGGAATTCGGATCCTCGAACTTGGAGAGCTCCACACCGTCCACCAGGGGGCGAACCACACTGGCGACCGCACCGGGAGAAACCCCCTGATCGGAAGCCTGCTTCCGGTCCACCACGAGCCGGAGCTCGGGCTTGCCTGGATCCCGGCTGCTGCTGACATCCACCGCACCCGTGAGGCGCTGGAAGAGCGCTTTCACCTGAGGTTCGGCCTGCTCGACCAGACGGCGATCCGAGGCAAGGATGGCCATCATGAAGGGCTTCTCGTCACCGAAGTCCTGCACGGGACCCACGCCGGTTTCGACACCGGGCACGCTGCGGAAGCGCTCGCGAAGCTCACGGCGAATCGCCACCTGGTCCCTGCGCTGCTTGTCCGTGAACTTCACGTAGATCTTCCCATCCTGGATGCTGGCGCTCAGGCCGGTGCCGATGGTGGTGTAGGTGAGCGCCACTTCGGGGTTGGGGCTGCCATCCGGCTTGGTCCGGATGATGCGTTCCAGTTCTTCGGCCTTCTTGCGCGTGGCCTCGAGGCTCGATCCGGCTTCCGTCTTGAAGTTGACCTGGATGTCACCACGATCATAGTCGGACATGAACTCGTTGCCGAGCAGACCCATGAGCCCCATGGCCACGATGAAGCTTCCGAAACCTGCGACCAGCACCGTCTTGCGGTGATCCAGAGCCCATTCGATGGCGCGCTTGTAGAGGCTTTCCCATCCATCGACGCGGTCGTTGAACCACTCGACGGACTTCATGATGAACCTGCGGTGGCCGTGGTGGGACTCCTGGTAGCCCTTTTCGTGTTCCGGATCGGGCCACACGGCACTCAGCATGGGATCCAGCGTGAAGCTCACGAAGAGCGAAATGGCGACGGCGAAAGCGACGACGATGGCGAAGGGATAGAAGAACCGTCCCACGATGCCACCCATGAAGGCCACGGGGACGAACACCGCCAGCAGGGACAGCGTGGTCGCCAGCACCGCTGGACCGATCTCGGCCGTGCCTTCCCGTGCCGCCGTGACGTGATCCTTGCCCATCTCCGCGTGCCGCGTGATGTTCTCGCGGACCACGATCGCGTCATCGATGAGGATGCCGATGGCCAGCGAGAGGCCCATCAGGGTCATGGTGTTCAGGGTGAAGTCCAGCGCCTTCATGATGATGTAGGTGCCGATCACAGACACGGGCAAGGTGAGGCTCGTGATGATCGTGCTCCGCCAGGACTTCAGGAAGTAGAAGACGATGAGCACGGTGAGGAGGCCCCCGATGAGGATGGTCACTTCCACGTCGTCCACGGCTTCGCGGATGAACTTGGAGTTGTCCTTGGCCTTCACCAGCAGCACGCCTTGCTTCTCCAGGTCCGGCTGGAGCTTTTTCAGGACCTCGTCGACGGCCTCGACCATGGCGACGGTGTTGCCGCCAATCTGGCGCTGGAGGTCCAGGGCGACGGCATTCTCGCCATCGAGCCGGGCCAAGGTGCGCTTCTCCTTCACGCCGTCCACCACCTGCGCGACTTCCCGAAGCTCGATGGGGCGCCCCTTCTGATTGCCCACGATGACGGACTCGAAGTCCGAGACCTGGCGGGCCTTGGCGTCGATCTTCACCGCGATCTCACGGCCCTCCTGGAGCAGGTTTCCGCTGGGGACGTCGCTGGTGTTCTGACCGAGGGCGTTCATGACGGCCTGCAGGGAGAGCCCCAGGGACTCAAGCTTGCGGGGATCCACCTGCACGAGGATCTCGCGCTTGCTGCCACCCACGACATCCACCTTGCCGACGCCGGGGATGTTCTCGATGCGC
>CAYZND010000060.1:0-1146 GCA_964479495.1 uncultured Mesoterricola sp. | reverse complement strand
GAGGAACTCTTCCGCAATGCGGGTGAGCTCCCGGAGCTCCATGCCGGCATGCTTCTGATCGGGCTTGAGCACCAGGGAGAGCACGGGCGTCTGGGCCGGGTCCATCTTCTGGACGATGGGCTCCTTGATGGTTTCGGGCAGGTCCTTGCGGATCTGTCCGATCTTGCCGCGGACATCCTCGAGGGCTTTGTCCACGTCGCGATCCAGCTGGAACTCGACCACGATCACGCCGAGCGAATCCTGGCTGGTGGCACTGATTTCGCGCACCTTCTCGAGGGGATTGAGGGCCTCCTCGATCTTGCGGACGACATCCTGCTCCACGGCATCCGGGCTCGCGCCGGGGTAGGGCACGCTGACGGTGACGATGGGAAAGTCGATCTTGGGCCACTGGTCGACACCCAGGCCGCGGAAGCTGAACAGGCCCAGCACCACCAGCGCCAGCATGATGCAGGTGGTGAGGACGGGCCTCTTGATGGAAAGGTCGGACAGGAACATGCTTCACTTCCCTTCGGGATTCGCGACTTGGCCGGTCACGTTGACGCGGGTGCCATCCGAGACGAGGTCGCGACCCTGGCCGACGATCTGGGTTCCGGCGCTCAGGCCTTCCACGGGACGCCAGCCGTCCTGGTCGGCGCCGATGGTGACCTTCTTGCGGTAGGCCACGCCGTTCTCGACCACGAAGACCTCCGCGGCCCGACCGACGGCCGTCATGGCCGAGGAGGGCAGGGAGGGTTTCTTCACTTCGGTGTTTGCGACGAGCTCCCCTTCCGCAAAGAGGCCCCCCTTCAGGACATTGCCCGGATTGGGCACTTCGAGCCGCACGCGCAGGGTGCGGCCGTCGGCCTGGACGGAGGGGCTGATCTGCGTGAGGGTGGCTTCGAAGGGGGTCTCGAACCCGGTCACCCGGAAGGAGGCCTTCATGCCGACCTTGACCATGGCCAGCGCCTCGGTGGGAAGGTCCGCCTGGATCTCCAGTTTCCGATTGTCGACCACCGTGAATGCCGGCTGGCCGGGATTAAGGACCTCGCCGGGCTGCACGAGCCGCTGAGCCACCTGCCCGGCAAAGGGCGCGACGATGCGTGCCTTGCGCATGCGCGTCCTGGCGACACCCAGGTTGCTCTGGGCCGCGCGGACACTGGCCATGTT
>CAYZND010000059.1:2798-13798 GCA_964479495.1 uncultured Mesoterricola sp. | reverse complement strand
GGGTTCCATCTAGAGTGATTCTTTCAGTTTGTCCCGAGACGAACGTACGGATGATTCGGCGCAGGGACACTCACACAACCAAATAGAGGTGGACCATGACTGCTCGCACCGGCTGCAAGTTCGGCTCTCATCGCGTTCTGAAGCCCAAAGGGGTGCTCCCCCAGCCCGCTCTCCAGATCGACAACGACTTTTCGACCGTCTACGACAACGAGATCCTCGTGGACGTGATCGCCCTCAACATCGACTCGGCGAGCTTCACGCAGATCGAGGAGTCCGTGGGCCACGACGTGAAGAAGATCGAGGCCAAGATCCTCGAGATCGTGGATCAGCGCGGCAAGATGCAGAACCCCGTCACCGGCTCCGGCGGCATGTTCATCGGCAAGGTGGCCAAGATCGGCAGCGCCCTCAAGGGCCGGGACCTGAAGGTGGGCGACAAGATCGCCTCCCTGGTGAGCCTCTCCCTGACGCCCCTGAAGATCGAGAAGATCGTCAAGATCCATCCCGACATCGACCGCGTGGAGGTCAAGGCCCAGGCGATCCTGTTCGAGAGCGGCATCTACGCCAAGCTTCCCACCGACATGGACGAGGGCCTCGCCCTGGCCGCCCTGGACGTGGCCGGCGCGCCCGCCCAGACCGCCAAGCTCGTGAAGCCCGGGGACTCCGTGCTCATCCTGGGCGCGGGTGGCAAGTCCGGCATGATGTGCGCCTACGAAGGCATGAAGCGCGTGGGCCCCACGGGCCGCGTGGTGGGCAACGTCTACCTCGCCGAGGACAAGAAGACCCTCAACGAGCTCGGCCTCTGCCATGAAGTCATCGTGGGCGATGCCACCAAGCCCGTGGAGTTCATGAACGACGCCCTCAAGGCCAACGGCGGCCGGGAGTATGACGTCATCATCAACTGCGTCAACGTGCCCAACACCGAGCTGTCCAGCATCCTGCCCTGCCGTGACGAGGGCATCGTCTACTTCTTCAGCATGGCCACCAACTTCGCCAAGGCCGCCCTGGGCGCCGAGGGCGTGGGCAAGGATGTCACCATGATCGTCGGCAACGGCTACACCAAGGATCACGCCGAGATCACGCTCTGGGAGCTCCGCGAGAACCCGAAACTTCGCAAGCTGTTCGAAGAGAAGTACGTGTAGGGCAGTTGGCAGTTGCCGGTTGTCAGTGGCAAGCCGCTGTCGACTGGCAACTGCCAACGGGCAACTGACCACTTCACGAAAGGATCCGACATGGCCACCAGCGCCCCCAAGCTCAACCTCACCAAGTCCCTGAAGATGTTCGAGGAGGCCCAGGCCCTCTCTCCCGGCGGCGTGATGGGCATCCGCCGTCCCTACAACTTCATTCCCGGCGAGTACCCGATCTTCCTGGAGAAGGGCTATGGCGGGCACATCATCGATGTGGACGGCAACGACTACATCGACATGCTCTGCGCCTACGGGCCGATCATCATGGGCTACGACGAGTCCGAGATCAACGACGCCGTGAAGAAGCAGATGGACAAGGGCTTCTGCTTCTCCCTCGTGCAGCCCCTGCAGAACGAGCTCGAGAAGAAGCTGATCGAGATCATCCCCAGCGCGGAGAAGGTCATCCTCGTGAAGACCGGCAGCGATGCCACCACCCTGGCCATCCGCATCGCCCGAGGCTACAACGACCGCAACAAGGTCCTGCGCTGCGGCTACCACGGCTGGCACGACTGGGCGGTGGAAGTGCACGGCGGCGTGCCCCAGGCCACCCAGGACCTGACCATCGAGTTCGAGTACGGCGATCTGAAGGACCTGGAAGAGAAGCTCATCGCCAACGACGGCGACGTGGCCTGCGTCATCGTCACGCCCGTGGGCCACCCCCTGGCCAAGGCCGTGATGCCGCCCCCGGAAGGCTACCTGCAGGGCGTCCGTGCCCTGGCCGACAAGTACAACGTCGTGCTGATCTTCGATGAGATCCGCACGGGCTTCCGCGCGGCCCTGGGCGGCGCCCAGCAGCGCTACGGCGTCACCCCGGACCTCTCCACCTTCGGAAAGGCCATGGCCAACGGCTATGCCATCAGCGCCGTGGTGGGCAAGGCCGAGGTGATGAACGTCTGCGAGAAGAAGGTCTTCGTCAGCTCCACCTTCTTCCCCAACAGCCTCGAGATGGCCGCGGCCATGAAGTGCATCGAGATCCTCCAGCGGGACCAGATCATCGAGCAGGTCTGGGAGAAGGGCACCTGGTTCCTGAAGGAGCTGGAGAAGGCCGTCAAGGATAGCGGAATGCCCGCAACCGTCTCCGGCATCCCCCCCATGCCCTTCATGCTCTTCGACAAGGTGGACGGTTTCCACAAGGAGCGTCGCGAGCTGTTCTACACCGAGACCATCCGTCGCGGCCTCTTCATCCAGCCCTTCCACCACTGGTACATCAGCGCCCGCCACACGCAGGCGGATCTGGAGAAGGCCATCTGGGCCATCACCGAAGCCCTGGCGGTCGTGGCCGAGAAGTATCCGGTCAAGTAAAGGAGACCCGAGATGAGCAACAAGATCATCATCACCTGCGCCATCACGGGAGCGGAGACCTCCAAGGCCACGCAGCCGGCCCTTCCGGTCTCCCCGGAGGAGATCGCCCAGGGGGCCTTCGAGGCCTACGAGGCGGGCGCCTCCGTGCTTCACCTGCACGTCCGCAAGGAGGACGGCACGCCCACCCAGGACCTCGAGATCTTCCGGAAGGCCATCGCCCTGGTGCGCTCCAAGTGCGACATCGTCATCGAGACCACCACGGGTGGCGCCGCCTGGATGACCCCGGAGGAGCGCCTCCAGCCTGTGACCCTCAACCCCGAGATGGCCAGCCTCGACTGCGGCACCGTGAACTTCGGCGACGAGTACATCGTCAACACGCTGCCGATCATGCGGCAGTTCGCCAAGGAGATGAAGGAGCGTGGCGTGCGCCCCACCCTGGAGTGCTTCGACCTCGGCCATGTCTACGCCAGCCACATCCTGATCAAGGAAGGGCTGGTCGAGGCCCCCTTCCACTACGGCCTGGTGCTCAATGTGCCCGGCGCCGCGAAGTACGAGATGGACGTGCTGGAGTTCCTGGTCCGCAAGCTGCCCCAGGGCGCCCACTTCACCGCCTTCGGCATCGGCGGGAAGGCCAACGTGGACAGCATCTATGGAACGATCAGCCTGGGCGGCAACATCCGCGTGGGCTTCGAGGACAACATCTACTACAGCAAGGGCCGCCTCGCCAAGTCCAATGCGGAACTGGTGGAGCGCGCCGCCCGCATCGCCAAGGACTGCGGCCGGGACATCGCCCGTCCGGAGGATGTCCGCGAAATGCTCAAGCTGCGCAAGAACGGATAAGGAGAACTCCCGTGCAATACCCTTCTGTGAATTGGCGTTCCATCGACCTCTTCAAGGACGTGACGCCGGAGCAGTGGAACGACTGGCGCTGGCAGATGCGCAACGGCATCCGCGACGTGAAGACCCTGGAGAAGGTCGTCAAGCTCACCGACGAGGAACGCGAGAACCTCGAGAAGTGCCTGGCGAAGTTCACCATGGAGATCACGCCGTACTACGCGGCGCTCATGGACCGCAACGACCCTGACTGCCCGGTGCGCCAGCAGTCCGTGCCCCGCATTGCCGAGCTGTTCAACGATCCTTCGGACCTGGACGACCCCCTCCACGAGGACGTGGACTCCCCCGTCCCCGGCCTCACGCACCGCTACCCGGACCGCGTGCTGCTCCTCATCACCAACATCTGTTCCATGAACTGCCGCCACTGCACCCGGCGGCGGCTCGTGGGCGACACCGATGTGGACATGCCGGACGATTACATCACCAAGGCCATCGAGTACATCAAGAAGACCAAGACGGTGCGCGACGTGCTGATCTCCGGCGGCGATCCCCTCGTGATCTCCGACGAGAAGCTGGAATCCATCATCAAGCGGCTCCGCGCGATCGACCACGTCGAGATCATCCGTATCGGCACCCGGACGCCGGTGGTCATGCCCCAGCGCATCACCGACGATCTCTGTGCCATGCTCAAGAAGTACCACCCCATCTTCGTGAACACGCACTTCAACCATGCGAAGGAGATCACGAAGGAGGCCATGGAGGCCTGCGCCAAGCTGGCGGATGCGGGCATCCAGCTGGGCAACCAGAGCGTGCTCCTGCGCGGCATCAACGACAACCCGGAGACCATGAAGCAGCTCCTCCACAAGCTGCTCACGATCCGCGTGAAGCCGTATTACATCTACCAGTGTGATCTCTCCATGGGCATCTCCCACTTCCGCACCTCGGTCGCCAAGGGCATCGACATCATCGAGAACCTGCGAGGCCATACGACGGGTCTCGCCGTGCCCACCTTCGTGGTGGACGCCCCCGGCGGCGGCGGCAAGATCCCCGTCATGCCCAGCTACCTGATCACCCGGGGCGAGGGCCGCGTCGTACTCCGCAACTACGAGGGCGTCATCACCACCTACACGGAGCCCGTGCACACCACCCCTGCGCCCGAGGCCAAGCCGGAGCCTTCCAGCAAGGTTTACAAGGCGAAGGACGGCGTGGCGCTGCTGCTCTCCGGTGAGAAGCTCTGCATCGAGCCGGCGGACCTCTCCCGCAAGAAGCGCAAGGGCCACCACTGAGCGTGAACGATGGGGATGGAACTGAAGGGCATCGCCGGAGCGGTCACCGCGGTGACTGGTTTCGAGAAGGGTTCAGGGAAGACCACTTTCCTGAACCTGGCCCTTCCGTACGCCCGTGAGGCCGGCCCCGTGGCCGCCTTCACCATCGGGGTGGACGGCTCCCTCAAGGCCCGCGAAGCGGGAGTCACGGTTCCCGAGATCCGTGTGGAGCCTGGGGACGTGGTGCTTACCACGGAACCCTTTGCCAGAGCTTCCAGCGCCCGCTTCGAGGTGCTGGAGACCCTGCCCGGACGGACGGCCCTGGGCCGCCTCCTTGTGGGCCGAGCCGTCCGGGCGGGGTCGATCACGCTGGTAGGTCCCGAGCACTTCAGCCTCCTGGCGGACGTCATCGACCAGGTCAGGCGGGAAGGCTGGGCCCACTCGGTCCTGGTGGACGGCGCCGTGAACCGCATCACCCAGGTGAGTGCCCTGGGGGACGTGCGCTTCGCCTTCACCGTTCGGGTCGACCGGGCGAACCTCGCCAAGGCCAGCGCCCGGATCCGGGCGCTGGCCGAGCTCGCAGAACTTCCGCTGGAGATCCATCCTGCGGCAGGAGTGCACCGCGTGGATGGTCCCCTCACCGCGGAGACTCTGAAGACCCTGCCAGAGGGGACCCAGGCCCTCTCCGTGGAGGATTTCACCAAGTTCTTCCTGGATCCCAGCGAGCTGACCCGGGCCCTGGAGCGCTATCGGATCACCGTGCGCCGAGCCTTTGAGCTGCTCTGCTTCGCCATCACGCTGCGGGACGTGAGCCGCAGCGAGTTCCTGCTGGCGGCAGGGCCTCGGGCCGGTGCTCGGCTCCTCTTCAATCCCTACGAGGTCGGATCCGGCGAGGCGCGGCCATGATGCGCGACGTCCTGGCCTACGCCGAGTTCGAGGGTTTCTGGGAGCGTTTCCGGCCCGAGACGCCCTTCGGGCGCGAGGACAAGGAGCGGCTCACCGTCCATGCGGACGCAGAGACCCTGACCATCCTGTGGGACCGCACGGACTGCGTCCTGGCCTTCCTGAAGACGCTCGAGCGCGACGAGGTGCGGCTGAACCGCATCTCCCACCACCTGAAACGGATCCCCCGCTTTCCCGAGGAGGCCCACCCGGTCTACGACGAAGTGGAGATCTTCCAGTTCAAGAAGTTCCTCCACAACTACCGCAGCATCCGGGAGCTCCTGGACCCTGAGGTGCAGCGAGTCTTCGGATTCGACTACCTCTCCGAGCCCTTCGAGAAGCTGCTGGATATGGGTCGCCAGAGCGCCGAGTCCTTCTACGTGGTCGACGAGTACAGCGAGGACCTGGCCCGGGTGCGGGCCGAGATCCGTACCACCGACGAGTCCATCGGGGCGGTCCGGGGGCGCCGGTCCAGGGAGATCCAGGCCCGGTGGGGGCTGGAGTTCGGCTTCAAGGACTTCCTGCTGGTGGAGCGGACCCTGCTTGGCGACGTACAGGCGGCTTCCGAGCTGCTCCTGGTGGAACCCTACGACGAAACGAAGTACGCCATTCGGCCCCTGCGCTGTGCCGAGGAGTTGGTGCTGGCCGAACGGCGGATGTCCCTGCTGTCCCGGGAGCGCTCCTGCGAGGAGGAGGTGCTTGAACGCCTGTCCCGCGCGGCCAGGCAGGAGCTCCCCCGCTTCCTCGAATACCGTGACGCCGTGAAGGGCTTCGATCTGGCTCTGGCCCGGGCGCGCCTGGCCCGGGAGTACCGCCTCGTGCGGCCCGTAGTGGGCAAGGGTGTCATCCACATCGAGGAAGGGCGCTTCGTGCCCTGCGAGGAGATGTGCGCTGCCCTGGCCACGCCCTACACGCCCCTCGATGCGGAGCTGCACGAGCGGATCACAGTGGTCTTCGGTTCCAACATGGGCGGCAAGACCGTGGTGCTGAAGACCCTCGCCTTCCTGCAGCTCTGCGCCCAGACGGGACTGTTCGTCCCGGCCCGGCGGTTCGAGACCCAGGTGTTCCACCACTTCCACTACCTGGGGGAAGGGCAGGCCCGGGAGGCCGTGCAGGGCCTCTCCGGCTTCGGCTTCGAGATCCGGCAGCTCACGCGGGCCTGGGATACGTTCTCGGCGCCCACCCTGGCCCTCTTCGACGAGTTCGCCCGCACCACCAGCTCCCACGAGGCCGAGGCCATCATTTCCGCCGTCATGGAGGCCATGGCGGGTAATCCTGCGGTGACGGCCCTCTTCTCCACCCATTTCCGGGGCGTGCGCCGGCTCTCAGGCGTCCGCTACGTGAGGATGAAGGGGCTGGATCGCACGGGGCTCGACTTCCGGGAAGCGGAGGGCGTCTCCCTTGACGAGCGCATCCGGCTCATCAACAAGCACATGGAGCACCGTCTCGTCCCCGATGACGAGACCCAGACCGTTTCCGATGCCATCGCGGTGGCCGTCCTGCTGGGCATGGATGGCGAGGTGGCGCGCCGCGCCGAACAGTTCTTCCAGACCCGAGCACAGGAGTGACCATGGACCTGAAACTCGCGCTTCCCCAGGAGCGCATCGACCGCGCGAGGGAACTCGCCAAGCGCATCGTGAGTCCCGTGCAGGACTTCATCCACGAGCACACGACCGTCACCGTGGAGCGCGCCACCCTGCGCCTCGCCGGTGCCGACGGCGCCGACGCGGACGGCGTGCCCGTGCCCAACCTGGTGGTGGACCAGCTCAAGGGCAAGCTGGAGAACGGGGCCGTCACCTACTACGTGAACGCCCTGCTGAAGACCGGCGAGACGGTGGACGGGCTCAACCGGAAGATCGCCGAGGGCTTCCGCATCGGCGACCTGCCCCTGGGCGACAAGGCTGCCATCGACCGCAAGGCCCAGGAGCTGGTGAAGATTTTCGCCGAGCGCGTGAAGCGCAACCGGGGCCACCGCGAGACCAAGCTCGAGCAGTTCAAGGGCAGGAACTGCTCGCCGCTCCTCTACGTGATCGTCGCCACGGGCAACATCTACGAGGATGTGAAGCAGGCCCAGGCCGCCGCCGGTCAGGGCGCCGATGTCGTGGCCGTCATCCGCACCACGGCCCAGAGCCTCCTGGACTACGTGCCCTACGGCGCCACCACGGAAGGCTTCGGCGGCACGTACGCCACCCAGGAGAACTTCCGCATCATGCGCGCGGCCCTGGACGAGGTGGTGGAGAAGGAGCAGCGCTACATCTACCTCACCAACTACGCCTCGGGCCTCTGCATGCCGGAGATCGCGGCCATGGGCGCCCTGGAGCGCCTGGACATGATGCTGAACGACTCGATGTACGGGATCCTCTTCCGCGACATCAACATGTACCGCACCTTCGTGGACCAGAAGTTCAGCCGCATGATCAACGCCTTCGCGGGGGTCATCATCAACACCGGCGAGGACAACTACCTGACCACCAGCGACGCGGTGGAGAAGGCCCACACGGTGCTCGCCAGCCAGTTCCTCAACGAGCGCTTCGCCCTGGAGGCGGGCCTGCCGCCCCGGCAGATGGGCCTGGGCCACGCCTTCGAGATGAACCCGACGATCCAGAACGGCTTCCTGCTGGAAGTGGCCCAGGCCCAGATGGCCCGGGAGATCTTCCCCGAGGCGCCCCTGAAGTACATGCCGCCCACCAAGTTCATGACCGGCGACATCTTCAAGGGCCAGGTGCAGGATGCTCTCTTCAACTTCGTCTCCAAGTTCACGAACCAGGGCATCCACCTGCTGGGCATGCTCACGGAAGCCATCCACACGCCCTTCATGATGGACCGCTCCATCGCCCTGGAGAATGCCAAGTACGTCTTCAACAACATCCAGGACCTCTCCGGCGAGATCGAGTTCAAGAAGGACGGGATCATCGTCAAGCGCGCCCACCAGGTGCTCGAGGAGGCCGTGACCTTCCTGGAGACCATCGAACGGACCGGCCTGATGGAAGCCATGGCGCAGGGCGAGTTCGCCGAGATCAAGCGCCCCCGCGACATGGGCAAGGGCCTGGACGGCCTGGTGAAGAAGGGACCCGAGTACTACAACCCCTTCGAGGCCTACCTCACTGCGGAACTGGGATTGAAGAGCTGAGCTGAAGAACGAGGATTGCTTTTGTCTTTCATCCCTTTCATCCCTTTCCTCCTTGTTATTTCAGCTTTTAATCAGTTGATCCTCGAAAAAACAAAAAGAAAAAAGCAAGTTGAACAGGGATAAAAGGGATGAAAGGGATAAAAGCAGAAAAAAAGATCCGTGTTGAACGATGACCCTGAAATGGATGTGAGGTGACGAAATGATTGTCAGACCCTACGGCGATACGCTGGATGACGGAGCCGTACAGCTCTCCTTCACGCTGCCCGTGCCCGACGGCCCCCGGGGCCGCGAGGCGGCTCGGCTCTTCGTGGAGAAGCTGGGCTTCAAGCACGCGGAGATCGTCCACTCCCACGCCCTGTCGGAGGGCTTCTCCTTCTACGTGGCCTACGGCAAGACGGAGATCGGCATCGACTTCGACACCGTGCACATCGAGGAGGCGGTGGGCGAGAAGGTCTACTCGATGTACGAGGCCTGCGACGTCATCAAGGAGAAGCTCGGACGCAAGGTGGTCGTGGTCGGCGCCTGCACGGGCTTCGACGCTCACACCGTCGGCATCGACGCCATCATGAACATGAAGGGGTACAACCACCACTACGGCCTGGAGCGCTACAGCGAGATCGAGGCCTACAACCTGGGCGCCCAGGTGCCCAACGAGAAGCTGATCGAGTTCGCCGAGAAGGTGAACGCCGACGCCATCCTCGTCTCCCAGATCGTCACCCAGAAGGACGTGCACATCCAGAACATGACGGAGTTCATCGAGCTGCTCCAGGCCAAGGGCCTGCGCGAGAAGTACCTCGTCTGTGCCGGCGGCACCCGCATCGGCAACAAGCTCGCGGTGGAGCTGGGCTACGACGCCGGCTTCGGCAAGGGCACCTACGCGGACCACGTCGCCACCTACATCATCGACCGGCTCATCGAGCGGAAGACCACGCGCTAATCGTATTCCACGTCATCACAGGAGGTTCCGGTGATTGCCAAACCGATCATCTCCGCGGCCGAGGCCGCCGGGAAAGTCCGGGAGGGAGACTCCCTCATGGTGGGCGGATTCATGGCCTGCGGCTCGCCGCACACGATCATCCAGGCGTTGAAGGAGAAGGGGACGAAGAACCTCACTCTGATCTGCAACGACACTGCCGCCCATGATCTGAAGAGCGGCAAGGTGACGGGCGTAGGGCACTTGGTCCAGGCCAAGCAGTTCAAGAAGATCATCGCCAGCCACATCGGGCTCAACCAGGAGACCCAGCGGCAGATGAACGCGGGCGAAACCGAGGTGCAGCTGGTGCCCCAGGGCACGCTGGCGGAGCAGGTCCGGGCCGCGGGCGCGGGCCTGGGCGGCTTCCTCACGCCGACGGGTGTGGGCACCGAAGTGGAGCAGGGCAAGCAGGTGATCCTGGTGAACGACCGGCCCTTCCTGCTGGAGCTGCCCCTGAAGGCTGACGTGGCCATCCTCAAGGCCAAGAAGGCGGACAAGGCGGGAAACCTGATCTACAACGCCACGGCGCGGAACTTCAATCCCCTCATGGCCACGGCGGCCGCCCTCGTGATCGCCGAGGCCGAGGAGATCGTGGAGATCGGCGAGATCGACCCCAACGACGTCCACACGCCGTCGATCTTCGTGGACTTCCTGGTCAAGGCCGAACGGCTCGAGTGGTAGGAGACGACATGGAATACGTGGCCAACAAAGAGAATATCGCCAAGCGCATCGCCAAGATCTTCAAGAACGGCGAAGTGGTGAACCTGGGCATCGGTCTCCCCACCCTGGTGGGAAACTACGTGCCGGAGGGCGTGACCATCGTGCTGCAGTCCGAGAACGGGATGATGGGCCTCGGCCCGGCGCCCGCCAAGGGCAGCGAGGACATGGATCTGACCAACGCCGGCGGCGCCCCGGTCACCGTCCAGATGGGCGGCTGCTTCTTCGACTCTGCCACCAGCTTCGGCATCATCCGGGGCGGGCACGTGGACTACACGGTCCTGGGTGTGCTGGAGGTGGACCAGGAGGGCAACCTGGCCAACTACAAGGTACCCGGCAAGATGGTGCCCGGCATGGGCGGTGCCATGGACCTCACCACCGGAGCCCGCGTGGTCATCGCCGCGACGCTGCACTTCGAGCCCTCCGGCGCCTCCCGCATGAAGCGCAAGTGCACGCTGCCCCTCACGGCCGCCCGGGAGGTGAACATGGTCGTCACGGACCTGGGCCTCTTCGAGGTCATGGGCGACCGCTTCTACCTGGTGGAGTGCTTCGAGCCCTACACGCCTGAGTGGATCCTGGAAAAGACGGATGCCGACATCGTCGTGAAGAACGACTGCAGGATCGTGAAGGTCGATTGAAAAAACATGTTTAGC
>CAYZND010000059.1:0-2788 GCA_964479495.1 uncultured Mesoterricola sp. | reverse complement strand
TTAGCCACGAAGGGCCACGAAGGGCCACGAAGAAAAGACCAAGAAAAGAAGGAGGATATGTCTTCTTCTCTTATCTTTTCTGCGCCCGCAGGGCGCCTTCGTGGTCCTTCGTGGCCCTTCGTGGCTGATAAGAAAGGGGACGTTATGAGCAACGTGAGTATTGTGGGTGCCTACAATTCGAAGTTCGGCTCCCTCATCCAGCGGAACAAGGAGACAGGCGAGATCACGGACCTGAAGTCCATCTACGAGCTCATGATCGAAGCCGGGAAGGGCGCCCTCGCGGACGCCGGCATCACGGGCAAGGACGTGGACGGCGTTTGGGTCGGTAGCTGTGCTCCGGGCCTCTTCGCCAACCAGGAACACCTGGCGGCCTTCGGTGTGGAGATCGATCCCGAGGGGCTGCGCTTCAAGTCCATGACCCGCTGCGAGGACGCCTGCGCCTCGGGCTCCGTGGCCCTCTACGACGCCCTCTACGCGGTGGAGTCGGGCCGCGCCAAGGTGGCGCTGGTGGTGGGCGTGGAGAAGATGAACCTCCTGGACACCAAGGGTGTCACCCACGCCCTGGCCACCTGCTCCTACTGGCCCGAGGAAGGCGCCAAGGCCGTCAGCTTCCCCTGCCTCTTCGCCGAGTACGCCAAGGGCTACAAGGCCCAGTACCATCTGAGCGATTCCGACTTCCAGCGCATGCTGGCCACGGTCTCCGCCCTCGGCTACACGAACGGCGTCGACAACCCCCTGGCGCACTTCGGCAAGGGCGGCCCCTCCGACAAGCTGGGGCTCTTCACGGCCGACGCGATCCTGAACATGGACCCCGCGAAGAACCCCATGATCGCCGAGCCCCTGCGCCTCCACGACTGCTCCCTCGTGACCGACGGCTCCGCCGCCGTCGTCATCATGAAGACCGAGGATGCCAAGAAGGCGGGCAAGAAAGTGGTGGAGATCGCTGGCCTCGGCCACGTCAACGAGCGGTTGGCCATCTCCGCACGCCAGAACATGCACGAGCTGCTGGCGGGGAAGGAGGCTGTGCGGCGTGCCTTTGCGGAAGCCAAGGTGTCCATCAAGGACGTGGACATGGTGGAGGTGCACGACTGCTTCACCATCAACCAGCTCCTCACCACGGAGGCCTTCGGGCTGTCGAAGGACGGCCGCGCAGGCTACGACTACCTGGAAGGCCGTTTCACGCGTGATGACGCCGCCTGCGCCGTGAACATCTCCGGCGGCCTCAAGGCCAAGGGCCATCCCGTGGGCGCCACCGGCGTCTCCATGCACGCCCTCCTCTACAAGCAGCTCGTGGGCGAAGCCATCGGCGCCACGCTGTCGAAGAAGACTCCCCAGATCGGCGCCACCCTGAACATCGGCGGCTCCGGCGCCACGAACTGCGTCACCGTGCTGCGACGCGTGAAGTAGTCAGTTCGTAGCATGAAACGTGGCCACGCCTCCTGAGAGGTGTGGCCACGTTGCTGTCGCAGCGCGAAGGTGCCAAGACCTACTTGATGTAGTTCTTGAAGATCGCGTCGTACTTCCCGGAGGCCTTCAGCTTGTTGAAGCCCTCGTTGAACTTCTGGCAGACATCCTTGTTGATGAAGGCCACCTTGTAGTTCGTGGGCGGGAAGATCGGGTAGATGGTGACTTCCGCGTTCACTGGGACATCTTTGATGGCCTGGCGGAAGTATTTGAAGATATTGATGTCCATGACCACGGCGTCAGCCCGGTCCATGAAGAGCATCTTCACCTGAGCCTCCTGGTTCGCCAGCTCGGAATACCCGGTGTTGCTCTTGGCCATGGCCCGGAAGTCATTGCCCAGGTAGTTGGTGGCGTCCTGGAAGGCCACGATGCGCAGGGGCTTCAGATCCTCCACCTTCGCGATCTTCAGGCCCCTGGATTTGAGGGCCACCGCCACGTTCTGGTAGGTGATGTGGGACTGGCTGTAGAACACGCCCGTGACGCCCGAGGCCTCGTTGATGGTCAGCGCGCAATCCGCGGACTTGTCCTTGAGAGAGATGGGAACCCGGGCGAAGGGCACGAAATCCAGCTTCAGCGTGTAGCCCGATTCCTGGAGTGCCTGGCGCACGATGTCCACCTCGAGGCCGTTGTTCGTGTCCTTCAGCACGTAGGGGGGCAGGGCGAGACCCACGGCCGCCGTGAGCTGCGTCTGCGCAGTAAGGATCTGACCGCACAGGAGCGCGGCTGCGATCACCAGGAAGGCTCCAACCTTTTTCATGGGATTCTCCCTTCAAGAATCGTGCGCAAAAGACCCGTCCCCACCCATTGGAGAGGAGCGATGCGTTCGGCTCACCCTTCAGATGCTTCAACCCCGACGGATGGATCGGCAGGTACGCCTCAAACTTGAGATTCTCACGGATGATTTTCCCGATGCCTCACCACCGTCATCGATGTTTCCTGGTGCGGCGAAGGGTTTGAGTCTCGGTGCGATAGCATGGGATCTCCATACGTTTCCGGTGCTTCTTGGCCTTTGCCCCCTTCGATGGCGTCCTGTTGGACGATCCGCGCGACCCGATTCCGGGAGCCGTGGCCATGGCGCTCCATCAGCGCGTGGAACGTGCCTTCGCTGCGCAGGATCAGCGGTCGCGCCTGGGCCTGCAGGCGCTGCGGGACCGCGCCGCCGCCTGCCAGGCCCTGCTGGGCCAAGGGCTGCTGCCCGCGCAGCTGAAGGCGCTGGAGCGGCATGGCCTGGTCCTCGGAAAGCCGAAGGATCCGCGCAGCCTGGCGTCCCTGGTCCGGCACCTGGAGGCCTACCTGCAGGGGGTGGAAGCCAGCGGGTACCTGG
>CAYZND010000058.1:0-13852 GCA_964479495.1 uncultured Mesoterricola sp. | reverse complement strand
TCTCAGTACAGGGCGTAAATCCCTAGACATTCTTTCGAGAGGTTCAATTGCATTAATCATCCCCCGGGTGGTCTCGAGTGCATAGTGCAAGGAAGCCGTTAGTTCACGAACTTTTTTAAAATAATCGCAGAAATTTGCCTTAGCATCTGGGTTATCCTTAATCTCTGCTGGGGCTCGTTCAATGATAATTCGGAATCCTTCGTCGACGTTATGAACCTGCGAAACGAATTCGTTACTCAGCGACCAAATGTTTTTAGTAGGCTCTCCCAACTGAAGCGCCATTCGGCGAGCGACTATCAACCTCGCTGCGAAACCTTTTCCCTGTGAATTGGCTCTTTGAATATCATCAGTCGATTCTCGCATAATCTTGGCAATCTGTTCGACATTTCCTTTGATCGCTTCGAAGGTCTCCGGCCACTTAAGCAGCGTTTCTTCAGTATTTGCCAGTTTGTCGATGATACCTGGCGATTCGTCTATTTTCCCTTCGGGCACTTCAAACGAGACGTCCCGAATGGCCTGGATCTGGCCAAAGGTGACTTTCAGGTTCTTAACGCTTAGCATTCCGCGCCTCCCCTTCCGAGATAGGCTTCAAGCACCTTGGGATCCTTGCCGACGACCCTGGGGTCGCCTTCCGCGATGGTCTCGCCGAAGTCGATGACCTTCACGCGCTCACACACATTCATGACGAGCTTCATGTGGTGTTCGATGAGGAACACCGTGACCTTGAACTCGTCGCGGATCCGCCGGATCAAGCCCATCAGATCGTCCGTTTCCTTGGGGTTCATGCCGGCAGCGGGCTCGTCGAGGAGCACCAGCTTGGGCTTGGTCGCCAGGGCGCGGGCGATTTCCAGACGACGGAGGGCACCGTAAGGCAGGTTCTTGGCCTGATCGTAGGCACGATCCTCCAGGTGGAACATCTTGATGAGCTGCATGGCCTCCTCGCGAACCTCCTCCTCCTCCTGCTTGAAGCTGGGGAGACGGAGCAGCGAGGTGAACAGACCGGACTTCACGGTGTAGTGACGGGCCACCCGGATGTTGTCGACCACGGAGAGGTTGCCGAAGATGCGCAGGTTCTGGAACGTGCGCGCGACACCGCCCTGGACGATCCGGAAAGGCTTCTGGCCCGTGATCTCACGCCCCTCGAAGAGGATCTTGCCCTCGGTGGGCGTATAGATGCCGGTGATGAGGTTGAAGGTCGTCGTCTTGCCGGAGCCGTTGGGTCCGATGAGACCGTAGATCACCCCTTCAGGCACGTCGAAGGTGAAGTTGGAGACGGCCTTCAGACCGCCAAAGTAGTGGGACATTCCCTGCACAGAGAGGAGGGCGCTCATTTCTTCTCCTCGATGATGAGGATCTTGGACTCACGCATGCCCATGATGCCTTCGGTCTTGAAGAGCATGATGAGGATGAGGAGGATCGCATAGATGACCATGACCCACTCGGTGCCGATCTTCACGATCGTGCCGCCGAGGGTGAACGCGGGGATGCTGTCGATGAGCACCCGGAGGCCTTCCGTGAGGAAGGTCAGCGAGAAGGCCGCCAGCACGGAACCGGTCAGCGAGCCCATGCCACCGGCATAGACCATGATGAGGACCAGGGCACTGGGCAGGAAGCCATACTGGGTGGGGTGGGCCAGGGTGAGCAGATGGGCCAGGAGGCCGCCCGCGATGCCGGCGAAGAAGGCACCGATGACGAAGCCCATCACCTTGTAGCGCACGGTGTCGACACCGCAGAGTTCCGAAGCCAGCTCGTTCTCGCGGATGGACAGCATGACGCGCCCATGGGATGACTGGACCAGGTTGCGCAGGGTCACCACGGTCATGAAGGTGAACAGGGTGATCACCCAGAACTTGGAGAACATCGGAATGCCCAGGAGGCCGCGGGGGCCGCCCACATAGTCGATGTTGTTGAGGATGGTGCGGATGATCTCACCGAAGCCCAGGGTCACAATGGCCAGGTAGTCGCCCTTGAGACGCAGGGAGGGGAACCCGATCAGGAAGCCAACAAACCCCGCGGCGATGCCGCCGATGATGATGGCGATGATGAAGGGCAGATAGCTCGGCAGGGAGTTGGGGTTGAGCTTCCAGATGATGGAGGTCAATGTCCCTGAGACATAGGCCCCAACGGCGGCGAATCCCATGTGACCCAGCGAGAACTGGCCCGTGATGCCGTTGATGAGGTTCAGGCTGATGGCCAGGATGACGAAGATCAGGGATCGCTCGATGATCACCATGAAATAGCCGTTCAGGATACCCGTGACATCGGGGCTGAGCAGCGCGACCACGATGAAGAAGATAAGGCCTGCGATCAACAGGCGGGGAAGTCTGATATTGCCCATTCCACTCTCCCTAAATCTTGTCGGCGGTCTTTTCGCCGAGGATGCCGGTGGGCCTCACCAGGAGGACGACGATGAGGATCACGAAGGCGATCCCTTCGCCGAGCAGCGAGTTGTACGCGTTGGCGATGGTCTCTGCGATGCCCATGATGTAGGCGCCGAGCATGGCTCCGGGGATGTTGCCGATGCCGCCCAGCACGGCAGAGATGAAGGCCTTGAGGCCGGGCAGAATGCCCATGTAGGGGTTGATGCGGGGGTAGGTCAACCCGGCGAGCAGGCCCGCCGCGCCCGCGAAGGAGCCACCAATGAAGAAGGTGAGGGTGATGATCTTCTCCACGTCGATGCCCATGAGCTTGGCAGCATCCTTGTCCTGGGAGACGGCACGCATGGCCTTGCCGAGGGGGGACTTCTGGACGAGGAGCGTCAGTCCGGTCATCAGGGCCGCAGCCACCGTTAAGTCGATGATCACGTAGTTGGAAACCTGCGCGCCACCGATCGTGTACATCGTCCGGGGCAGGATCTCAGGGAACCCACGCATGGAGGGGCCGATGGGGGGGAAGGCGGAGAAGAAGTACTCGATGAACATGGACACGCCGATGGCCGTGACCAGCGACGAAAGCTTCGGCTTGTAGCGAAGCGGTTTGTAGGCGAGCTGGTTGGAGAGCATGGCAACGGACGCCGAGACGAGCATGGCGACGATCAGGGCGACAAAGGTGAAGCCGTTGCCTTTGGCGATGTAGGCGTTGAACAGGAAGAATGCCGCGTAGGCCGCATAGGCTCCGATCATGAAGAAATCGCCGTGGGCGAAGTTGATCAGGCGAACGATGCCGTAGACCATCGTGTAGCCAAGAGCGATCAGCGCGTAGATGGACCCGAGCTGAAGGCCGTTGACGAGCTGTTGAAAGCTGAAGATTTCCATGAGTGTTTGGACCCCTTACAAAGGAAAGGGGGGCCCGGAGGCCACCCCTTCCAAGGTGAATGTCGTGTCCGTGTTAGGGATTGACGGTCGTGCGGTAGACCACCTTGCCGTTCTTGACTTCGACGACGACGGCGGACTTCACGGGGTTGCGCTTCTCGTCGAACTTGACCTTGCCGGAGACCACGGAGATGTCGGTGGCCTTCAGGGCAGCCTGGATCGAGGGGCCGTCGGTCTTGCCGGCGCGCTTGATGGCGTCGAGCATGATGTTGACGCCGTCGTAGGCCAGCACGGCGAGGGCATCGGGCTCAGCGTTATACTTGGCCTTGAACTTCTTCACGAAGTCCTGGACGACGGGGGTCGTGTCGTCAGCAGCGTAGTGGTTGGAGAACCAGCAGCCTTCCACAGCGGCTCCGCCGATCTCGGTGAGCTTGGGGGAATCCCAGCCGTCGCCGCCGCCCATGGTGCCCTTGTAGCCGAGCTCGCGGGCCTGCTTGGCAACCAGCGCAGCATCGTTGTAGTAGTCGGACACGAAGATGATGTCAGGCTTGGCAGCGATGATCTTGGTCAGCTGGGCCTTGAAGTCGGTGGTGCCGGTGGCGTGGCCTTCGAAGGCGACGATCTCGCCGCCCAGAGCCTTGAACTTCTCCTGGAAGAACTCGGAGAGGCCCTTGGTGTAGTCGTTGCCCACGTCGAAGAGGCAGGCGGCCTTCTTGGCGCCGAGGGTCTCGAAGGCGAACTTGGCGCCGACGGTGCCCTGGAAGGGATCGATGAAGCAGGCGCGGAAGATGTAGTCGCCGACTTCAGTGACCTTGGGGTTGGTGGCCGTGGAGCTGATCATCGGGATCTGGGCGGCCTGGCAGATGGGGGCGCCGGCGAGAGCGACCTTGGACATCACGGGGCCGACGACGGCGACCACCTTGTCCTGCTGGATCAGCTTCGTGTAGACCGTGGCGCCCTCAGCGGGATCGCCCTTGTCGTCAGCAAAAGCCAGCGCAATCTTCTTGCCGTCGATGCCACCCTTGGCATTCCATTCCTCGATGGCCAGATCCATGCCCATCTTCGTGGAGGCGCCGAAGGTCGCGGCTTCACCGGTCAGAGGAGCAACACCACCGATCTTGATCTCGTTGCTGGTTTTGCCGCAGGACAGGAACGTCCCTGCGAGGATCGCGGCGACGGCCGCAGATAGAACGTAAGACTTCATGAAGCCTCCTTGTTAGGTGTGGATAGTGACTGATGAGGATGCCAGGGTCCCCTTCAACGTCAAGTGCGGATGCGAAAAAGCTCGCAGACTTGAATGCAGAGAAGGGCTGCGCAGAAAAAATCGCGGGGAGAGGCAGACACGCCGTCCTGGCCACCACTTCAGGCGTGAAGGGCCGACGGTTTCGACCGGCGCGATGAAGCGCGATCGAACGGGCGTCTCTCCTCGGATTCCTAATCGTCCAAGGTGAAATGCATTATTGGGAAGCTAGAGCGCATCCTTGGTATGTCAAACATCACCTGACGTGAGGCGGAAACGGATGTCGGGCTCTGGGACAAGAGCATGCCATGCTTCTTGTTGATGTCAAGCCAGCCTGCAAGCGCGTTGGACAAAGGTGCCCGCTGTATCTGGCCTCAAGGCGACCGGTCTTCGAGAGGGCCATGGCCCAAGGATTATGCGAGGAATAATCCGATGCCATGCAGATTGCTCGAACGGGAAACCAAGAAAGGCCGGATCACAGCAATCGAGATAATATATCAGCGAAAACCGACATTATTCCCTCAGTTAAGTCGGATCATAATCACCTGTGGCCGGGATACGGCACCCACTGCGGCTTACGATGATGTACGTCACAAGTGGCAGGTCTCCCTGAAGCAAGCGCAAGTCTTTTCGGCCACCTGCAGGAACCCAACCGCCCGTCCCACGGGAACGAGTCGCAGCCGCATTCCGGCACTCAAGAGCTCACACCGGGAGAGTCCCCTCTGATCAGATCGAGCCTGGATCACCTCGTTATAACGGCTCCAACGTTGTCGGAGGGAGAGCGGTTCGTCGCCGACCTCCTGGGTGTTCCCATGCAGCCAGGAGGGCGGCACGCCCGCATGGGAACGCACAACCTGTTGCTTGGACTTGGCCGTTCGAGCTATCTGGAAGTGATCGCCATCGACCCCCAGGCCGCTGCCCCTCAGCGCCCTCGCTGGTTCCACTTGGACCAGCTCTCCTCGGAGTCACTGCCTTCGCTCCGCGGGTGGGTGGCCTGCACCACTCGTATACAGACCGCCTCGGACCGCGTCTCGCACGCGTTAGGAGACATCGAGCTGATGAGCCGTGATGCCCTGGAGTGGCAGATCACCGTGCCCCGGGACGGATCCATCCCGTATTCAGGCGTCGCGCCCCTCCTCATCCAATGGCTGTCCCCATTCCATCCCGCCGATCGGCTGGAGGACCAAGGCTGCAGGCTCGTCGGGCTTGAAGGAATCCACCCTGACGCGGAGGCCATCGCTGCGATGATGCGGGCCATAGGGTTCACAGGCGATTTCGTGGTATCAATGCCCCAACCTGGTGAAGCGGCTGGTCTGGTCGCCCACATCAAGACCCCTGGCGGCATGCGCCGCCTGACGTCTATAGGAGTGTCCTGTGGATAGGCAGCTGTTCACCAACAATCTTCAGCTGGCGAAGCGCAGGAAGATCCTGCTCCTCCGCATCGGCCTGTCCCTCTTGTTCATTACGCTTTGCACCTCCATGTGGCTTTCGAAGACCCCCATCACGCCCCGTTCGATGCTGGTGTTCAAGGTCGGCGCCATCGCCTTCTTCGCGGGTCTGGCCTACACCTTCATCACCATGATCCAGAAGTTCTGCCGACGCCTGGATCTGTACTGCCCGAACTGCAACCGGAACCTCAGTGGGCCCATGAGCCACAAGACGCTGGAGTCAGGTGAGTGCTACCAGTGTGGAATGCGGCTGTTCGACTGATCCGGTATGCCGCGGAGGTGATCCATGTCCAGCCATGTCTGCCCTTGGTGGATGGGTTATCTGCTGGCGAGCCCGCTCCGGCGATGGATCCAGGACCCGGACCGGATCATCCGTCCCTACGTAAGGCCCGGAATGACCGTCCTGGAACCAGGACCTGGCATGGGCTTCTTCACCCTGGAGCTGGCGCGACGCGTCGGTGAGAACGGTCGCATCCTCGCGGTTGATCTCCAGCCGCGAATGCTCGAGGCCTTGCGACGACGAGCGGAGCGGAACCTGCTCCTGGATCGAGTGGTGCTCCGGGAAGCCTCTCCCACGTCCATGAATGTGGGGGACTACGTGGGGCAGGTGGACTTCATCCTGGCCTTCGCGGTCGTGCATGAAATGCCCTCGGACCATACGTTCTTTCGTGAGGCATTCCAGACTCTGAAAGCACAGGGAACGCTCCTGCTGGCCGAGCCGTCGGGTCATGTGCGGGCTTCACGCTTTGCACAGGAACTCCGAGCTGCGGAAGGGGCGGGCTTCCGTCTGGAGGCGCGTCCTTCCATTCCACGAAGCCATGCCGCGGTGTTCCTCAAAGCCTGAAACAAAGAGCCCCTCCGATGGGAAGGGCCCTTGAGGTCATCTGCGGTTCAGCCTAGAGTGTCCGGCCTGCCGTCTTCCCGGTGGAACGGAGGTCGTTGCAGGCCACGACGACCCGATCCGCCATGCCCTGCTCCGCCTTCTTGAGGTAGCTGCGCGGATCATAGGTCTTCTTGTTGCCGACCTCGCCATCGATCTTCAGGACGCCGTCGTAGTTCTTGAACATGTGCTCGGCGATGGGACGCGTGAAGGCATACTGCGTGTCCGTATCGATGTTCATCTTAACCACGCCGTATTCCAGCGTCTCGTGGATCTCCTCGAGAGTCGAACCAGACCCGCCGTGGAATACGAGCATCGAGGAGGCGCCGCCGCAGGCCTGGGCAATGGCCTCCTGGCCATCCCGCAGGATCTTGGGCTTCAGCACAACGTTGCCCGGCTTGTAGACGCCATGCACGTTGCCGAAGGTGGCTGCCAGCATGTAACGGCCGATGGGCGAGAGCGCCTTGTGCACCGCGACCATGTCCGCCGGAGTCGTGTAGAGCTTCTCCTTGCCCACGCCGGAGGTGTCATGGCCATCCTCCTCGCCGCCGACCACGCCGGTCTCCACCTCGAGGATCACGTCGCACTTGGCGCAGCGCGTAAGCAGCTCCACGGACTTGGCGATGTTCTCAGACAGCGACAGTTCACTGCCATCGAACATGTGCGCGTTGTAGACGGGGGGGCGTCCCGCAGCGCAGCGCCGTTCCGTCTCCTCGAGGATGGGGAGCACGAAGGTCTCGAGGTATTTGGGGTGGCAGTGGTCCGTGTGCAGGGCGATGTTGACGTCGTACTGGTCCGCCATGTAGCGCACGTAGTCCGCCAGGGCGATGGCCCCCTTGGCCATGTTCTTCACGCCCAGGCCGGAGAAGAACTCCGCGCCGCCGGTGGAGACCTGGATGATGCCGTCGGAGTTGGCGGTCTTCAGCCCCAGCAGCACCGCATTGGCGGTCTCCGTGGAGGTGACGTTGAAGGCCGGATACGCAAACCGTCCCTGCTTGGCGCGTTCCAGCATGGAGAGATACTGTTTCGGGTTGACGACGGGCATAGGTTCCTCGCGGGTTGATCCCACATGGTAACCCTTCAGGGATAGGAACTTCACGAACATCCTTTTTCGCATTCGAGGAAAGGATCTGCCAAGGCCCCCGGGACGCTCACCGGGCCTGCTGATACCCTGGGAACATGCGGATCCCCGACATGATTCACGACTGGAACCGTCCCGGACGACAGGAAGCGCCGGCGCGAAGACCCCTGCTCCAGGACGAGACGCTGCGGGATGGACTCCAGAGTCCTTCCGTCCGGGATCCGGAGATCGCCGCCAAGCGGGACCTCCTGCACCGGCTTACTCGCCTCGGCATCGATGCCGTGGACCTCGGCATGCCCGGAGCCGGCCCCCAGGCATCCGCAGCCGTCAAGGCGCTCCTCATCGAGATCCGGGACCATCGCCTGCCGATATCACCCAATTCAGCCGTCCGGACTGTGGAAGCGGATCTGGCCCAGCTGGCGGAAGTCCAGCAGAAGGTCGGCATCGCACTGGAAGCAGGCGCTTTCCTTGGTTCCAGCCTGCTCCGCATGGGGGCCGAAGGCTGGGACCTGAGCCACCTCGTGAAGCTCACGAGGGATGCGGTGGCCTTCTGTCGACGGAACGACGTCCCCGTGATGATGGTGACGGAAGACACCACCCGGACGCCCCCGGACCAGCTCAAGACCATCTACGGTGCGGCCATCGACGAGGGTGCCCAGGCGATCTGCCTGTCCGACACGTGCGGTCATGCGACGCCGGATGGCGTGCGCAACCTCGTGCGCTTCGTGAAGGAGGAGATCGTCCGCGAGGCCCCCATCCGCATCGACTGGCACGGCCACAACGACCGCGGCCTGGGCGTGGCCAACGCCATCGCCGCCTTCGAGGCGGGTGCGGACCGTCTCCACGGATCCATCCTGGGCATCGGCGAGCGCTCCGGCAATGTCGCCCTGGATCAGCTCATGGTCAATCTCACCCTGATGGGCATGTGGCGGGGGAATCTGACGGATCTTCCGGCCCTGGCGGCCCGGGTCGCCGATCTCTGCGGCATCAGCATCCCGGTCAACTACCCGGTCCTGGGCAGGGATGCTTTCCGCACCGGTACCGGCGTGCATGCCGCAGCCATCGTGAAGGCGCTCCGGCAGGGGGATGTGGCCCTGGCGGATGCGGTCTACTCCGGAGTGCCTGCGGCCATGGTGGGACGGCGCCAGGAGATCGAGATCGGCCCCGTGGCCGGCCGGAGCAACATCGAATACTGGCTCGAGATGAACGGCTACGACCCGAGTCCCGAGCGCATCGACCGCATCCTCGCCCTTGCCAAGCGGAGCCACCGGATCCTGACGGAGACCGAGATCGAAGCCGTGCTGTAGGGATCAGCAGGACGATCCCAGGAGTCTCACCCGCTTCTCGGCTGCATCGATCTCCAGAAGGCTTTCCCCCTTCCCGAACTCGCTCAGGCCGTAGCCTGCCACCAGCTCTTCGAGGGTCAGGCGCTGCCCAGGATAGGCGGGGAACAGGCACCACTGGAGGGCATACTCGACGCCGTGGGGCATGCCATCGGAACCCAGGAGCAGATCCTTCCCGGGAATGAAGCCAACCCGGTCGATGAGCATGCGGAAGGGGTTGTTGATCTCGAGCCACCGCCCCTCCAGGCGGTCCGCATAATCGCGGCTGTCGCTGTTGAAGTTGGGCTGCATGGAGAGCACGAGCCCCAGATCCCGGGCCCGGCGCGCCTGGGCCTCATCGATGAACTGCACGTGCTCGAGGCGGACTTTTGGAAAGCGGATCCCGGCCTTGTCCAGCCGCTCGAGCGTCGTCACTACCTGCTCGATGGCCAGGTCGCCGATGGCATGGATGGCGATCGCCTTCTGGCAGCCAGCCGCGTCGGAAAGAGCGCTGGCCAGTTCTTCGTCCGTGTAGAGGAGAAGGCCTTCCCGGCCGTCCAGGAAGGTGCCCCGCAGGGCCGCCGTGCGGGATCCAAGGGCGCCATCCGTGAACAGCTTCAAGCCAGCCAAGGCCCCCTGGGAAGCTGGACTCAGGGTCCGGTAGGTTCGGGGCGTGGCCCAGCACTGGATGTGCTCCGCCCACCGGGACTGGCGGATGACCTGGAAAGCCTCCTCCCCGGGCAGCAGCATGTCGTCCACCACACCGAGCCCCTGAACCTCCATGCGCTCCATGAAGCTGTCGAGCTTGGCAGGCGTAAGGCCGGCCGTGCGGCTGAACAGCTCGAGCAGCATGGGCAGGTTCCGCTCGCACCACTCGGGATCATCACGGTGGGCGGCCACATCCGGCTGGGTGGCCTCGAGCCGTCCCACAGCGGGCTCCGACAGCACGAATCCGTGCATGCTCACGTTGACGATGATCGCCGGAGGCAGGTCACGGAGTCCCTCCCGCGTCAGCGGCAGGCGGGCGCTGTGCCAGCCGAAGACCACGGAGAGCTGATCTTCGGGGAGCGCCTTCATCGCCGCAAGGGCCTCGTCCGGGGTCAGGGTCGAAAGGCTCTGGCAGCCGATCAGGGACGCATAGAAGGAGGTGTGGCTGTGCCGGTCGTGAAGCCAGGGGAGGCGGATGGTGTCGGGCATGGGCGTGGCCTTTCGAAGGCGGATCGACCGCCCGTCCGGAGGATGAACAGCCCAGGCAAGGCTGGCATCTGAAGCTCGGAGCATGATACGCGCTTCCCGTACGTCCACCAACCGCAGGAGGATCCATGGACGCCATTCAAGCCATCCTGACCCGGTACAGCGCCAGGAGCTTTCGCAAGAAGGAGGTGGATCCCACCCTCGTCCAGGATGTGCTCCGGGCAGCCATGCAGGCTCCCTCCGCCGCCGATGAGCAGCCCTGGCACTTCGTGGTCATCGATGACGAGCTCCTCCTGGAGAAGATCCCGACGCTCCACCCCTATGCAGGCATGGTCAGCCAGGCGCCGGTGGCCATCCTCGTCTGTGGAGAGCCGGGGCGGGAGAAGCACGCCGGCATGTGGGTGCAGGACTGTGCAGCGGCCACCCAGAACATCCTGCTGGCGGCGCATGCCCACGGCCTCGGCAGTGTCTGGGTGGGCGTGTACCCCCGCGAGGAGCGAATGGAGCCCCTGAGAAAGCTCCTCCACATCCCGGAGCGGGTTTCCCCCTTTGCCCTGGTTCCCCTGGGCTATGCCGACAATGTCCCAGCCCTGCGCGAGGATCGCTTCAACGAGGATCGAGTCCGCTACAACCACTGGTAGAAATGGCGTTGCCAAAGAAAGAGCGGGCTCCCGGAGCCCGCTCTATCTTTAATATTGACGTTCGAGCTCAGACCTTCCAGCCCGTGAGCACGCGCATGTAGTTCGCACGCTCGAGAGCCTTGGGGTTGGGGCACTTCTGCAAGCTCATGGAGCCCCGCATCTGAACCAGGGAATCGTACTCGTGATCGCCCAGCCACTGGCTCATGCCCTCGAGAACCTTGGTGAAGACGCTCGGTCCTTGCTGATAGACCGCAGAGACCATCTGGACCGCACCGGCACCGGCCATGACCGCCTTGATGGCATCTTCGGACGAGTGGATTCCGCCGCTGACGGCCATGGGAATCTTGAGGTTCCCATACAGCAGAGCGAGCCACTGGACCCGCAACCGCAGGGCCTGGGGTGTGGAGAGTTCGATGGCCGGTGCCACTTCCAGGTTCTCGATATCGATATCCGGCTGGAGGAAGCGGTTGAAGAGCACGAGGGCATCCGCTCCGGCGGCTTCGAGGGTCTTGCTGAAGTGGGGAAGTGCACTGAAGTACGGGGAGAGCTTCACGGCCACAGGCAGCTTCACGGTGCCCTTCACGGCCTTCACCAGGTCGATGGTCCTGCGCTCAAGGGTTTCCCCACTCTCGACGGGATCCGTGGCCATGAAATAGACGTTGAGCTCCAGTGCATCCGCGCCCGCCTGCTGGATCTGCTTGGCATAGTCCAGCCAGCCCAGAGGCGTGGTGCCGTTCAGGGAGGCGATGACGGGCACGCCGACCGCCTTCTTGACCTTCTGGATCTGCTCCAGGTAGTTCTCGGGTCCGAGGCGGAAGTCCTCGGGCTGAGGGAAGTAGGAGATGGCTTCCGCGAAGCTCTCGGAGTGGAGATCCATGTCCAGGATGGTCCCGTTCTGCTCCCGGGTGATCTGCTCCTCGAAGAGGGAGGGCATCACGATGGCCGCTGCACCGGCGTCCTCCAGACGCTTCACCTTGTCCAGGTCAAGCGCCAGCGGTGAAGCACCTACCATGAGCGGATGCGGTAGATCGAATCCAAGGTAGTTTGTCCTGAGGTCCATGGGACGCCTCCGTTTCGGGTTGGGACAGGCCTTTGGATGGAAAGTCTGGGAGCCCTGTTACACAGATCCCATGAACGGAGTATGAAAAACGGGCGCCGGAGTTTCCGGCGCCCGTCTGGCAAGAAAACGGCTTGGACTACTTCACTTCCGCCTGGTCCTCGACGCTCTTCACGGGCATGGTCAGCTTGGCCATGTTCTCGTAGGTGGCGTAGCGGTTGGTCACTTCGCGCTGGGCGGAGGCCAGCAGGGCCTTGAAGCCCTCGGGGTTCATCTGCTCGACCATGCGGTAGCGGGTCTCATTCCGGACGTAGGAGGCCAGGTCGACCTTCGGGGCCGGGGAGTCCATGACCAGCGGGCTCTCGCCGAGGGCGATGCGCCGGGGGTCGAAGCGGTAGAGCGGCCAGTGGCCGGAGTCCACCGCCAGCTTCTGCTGCTCGCAGCCCTGGACGAGGTCGAAGCCGTGGGCGATGCAGTGGCTGTAGGCCAGGATGATGGAGGGGCCGTCGAAGCTCTCGGCTTCCTGGAAGGCCTTGACCGTCTGCACGTCCTTGGCGCCCAGAGCGACCTTGGCGACGTAGACGTTGCCGTAGGCCATGGCGATCATGCCGAGGTCCTTCTTGGGCTGGCTCTTGCCGCCCATGGCGAACTTGGCCGCCGCGCCGATGGGCGTGGACTTGGAGGCCTGGCCGCCGGTGTTGGAGTAGACCTCGGTGTCGAGCACCAGCAGGTTCACGTTGCGGCCCTGGGCGATGACGTGGTCGAGACCACCGTAGCCGATGTCATAGGCCCAGCCGTCGCCGCCGACGATCCAGACGCTCTTCTTGACCAGGTAGTCGGCCAGGAGGAGGAGCCACTGGGCTTCGGGGGACTTGGAGGCCGCCAGCTTGCCCTTCAGGACGGCCACGCGCTCGCGCTGGGCCTTGATGCCGGCTTCCGTGGTCTGGTCGGCGTTCACGATGGCGGCGATCAGCTCGTCGCCCACCAGGGCGGACAGGCGGGGCAGCATCTCGAGGGCCTGCTCCTGGTGCTTGTCCACGGCCAGGCGCATGCCGAAGCCGAACTCGGCGTTGTCCTCGAAGAGGCTGTTGATCCAGGCGGGGCCGCGGCCATCACTGTTCACGCAGTATGGCGTGGTGGGCAGGTTGCCACCGTAGATGGAGGAACAGCCCGTCGCGTTGCAGATCATGGCGCGATCGCCGAAGAGCTGGGTGAGCAGCTTGACGTAGGGGGTCTCGCCGCAGCCCGCGCAGGCGCCGGAATATTCGAAGAGAGGCTGCATGAACTGCGTGCCCTTGATGTCCAGCTTGAGGGTCGTGCGGTCGGCCTCCGGCAGGGCGAGGAAGAACTTGTAGTTCTTGGCTTCGGCCTCGCGCAGGGGCATCTGGGGCGCCATGTTGATGGCCTTGTGCTTGGGGTTGGCCTTGTCCTTGGCGGGGCAGACGCTGACGCAGATGCCGCAGCCGGTGCAGTCCTCGGGAGCCACCTGGATGGTGAACTTCTGGCCGGCGAACTCCTTGCCCTTGTAGTCCACGCTCTTGAAGGTCTCGGGGGCCTTGGAGAGCAGTGCGGGATCGTAGACCTTGGGCCGGATGGCGGCGTGGGGGCAGATCAGGGCGCACTTGTTGCACTGGATGCAGATGGAGGCGTCCCAGACGGGGATGTCGAGGGCGATGTTGCGCTTCTCCCACTGGGTGGTGGCGGTGGGATAGGTGCCGTCCACCGGGAAGGCGGAGAC
>CAYZND010000057.1:0-13920 GCA_964479495.1 uncultured Mesoterricola sp. | reverse complement strand
GAATGGTTCCTGTATCGCGGGCTACTGGCGGCCTTCCAGCGGGGAGATTCCTGGGCCGCCTGCCTGGCCCTGCCCGCACTCGCGCTGACCGGCGGCCTGGCGGCCGTGGCCTTCGCCAAGTTCTTCGGGTTCATCTTCCTCGGCGAACCCCGCGGTCCGGCTGTCGCCCAGGCCCATGATCCAGGACCGGCCATGCTGCAGCCCATGGTGATCCTGGCGGTTCTGTGCCTGGCCCTTGGCCTGGGAAGCTTGGCCCTGCTGCCCATCCTGGATCGCATCGTCTCCGTGATGGCTCCGGGATCCCCTCGGCTCCTGACGGATCTCCTGACGCCCGACCTCGCCTGGCTCACCGGAGCCCTGGCCGTGCTGCTGCTCCTGGGCCTGGCCATCTTCCATGGGCTGGCGCGCACCCGGCGCGCCCAGGACCCGCGCCCCCCCACCTGGGACTGCGGCTATGCCCGCCCCACGGAGCGCATGCAGTACACCGGAAGCTCCTTCTCCGATGGCTGGGCGCGGTTCGTGCCTGGATTCCAGGCGCGCGTGCGCCGGATCCGGACCCTCTTCCCGCGCCCCGTGACCCTCCATGCGGGCTTCCAGGACGCGGTGGGAGAAGGCTTTGTGGAGCCCCGCCTGGACCAGGTGGTGGCGCGCCTCCGGGGATTCCGCCAGCTCCAGCACGGCATTCTGTCCGTGTACGTCCTCTACATTCTCGTCGCCCTCCTGGGCGTCTTCGCCTGGATGCTGATCCGGCCCATGGTGCTGGGATGAGTGCCTTCCTGCTCCCCGACGCCCTCCCCGAGAAGATCGCGCACATCCTGCTCCATGTGCTCACCGCCCTGTGCCTGGGCCCCCTCATTCCGGGTCTCATCAACAAGGTCAAGGCGGTCATGGCGGGGCGATGCGGGCCGCCGGTGCTACAGCTCTACTACGACCTGGCCAAGCTGATGCGCAAGCGCGCGGTCTACAGCCGCACCACCACCTGGGTCTTCCTGGCGGGGCCTGCGGCGACCGTGGCCGCGGGGCTCGTCGCCGCCCTGCTGGTGCCCTTCGGACATGCTCCGGCGCCGGTCCACTTCCAGGGGGACGTGATCCTCTTCGCCTACCTCTTCGGGCTGGCGCGGTTCCTGACCGTGCTCTCGGCCCTGGACACGGGCTCCAGCTTCGAGGGTATGGGCGCCGCGCGGGAGGTCACCTTCTCCGCCATCACGGAACCGGCACTGTTCCTGGGCTTCGCGGCCCTCGCCAAGGCTTCGGGCAGCCTCTCCCTCTCGGCCATGCTGGCCTCGCCGGGGTTCGCGATCTCCCGGGCCACGGGTCCGCTCATCCTGGTCCTCGCCGGCTGGCTCATCGTCTACCTGGCCGAGAACGCCCGCATCCCCGTGGATGACCCCAACACCCACCTCGAGCTCACCATGATCCACGAGGTCATGGTGCTGGACCACTCGGGGCGCCCCTTCGCCCTGGTGCTCTACGGCGCCAGCCTGAAGCTCCTGGTGCTGGCGGCCCTCTTCGTGGGCCCGATCCTGCCAAGAACGGCCAATCCCTGGCTGGACTGGGCCGCCTACTTCGCAGCCCTGGGCCTGCTCGCCGTGGTCGTGGGGGTCATCGAGAGCATCACCGCGCGCTTCCGCATGAACCAGGTGCCCCAGTTCCTCATGGCGGGCGTCCTTGCCACCGCCTTTGCCTTCCTCCTCCAGCTGGTCTGACCTATGCTCGCCGACGTCTTCATTGCGCTCATCATGCTCACCAACTTCACGCTGGTGGTGACCAACCGCATCCAGAAGGCCATCCAGCTCGCCGTGCTGCAGGGGGTCATCCTGGGCCTGCTGCCTCTGGCCATGGGGCTCTGGCGCATCCCGCACATCGTGCTGATGTGCGCTGCGGCCATTGCCGTGAAGGGCTGGCTCATTCCCTCCCTCTTCCGGCGCGCCATGCGACAGGTGAAGATCGACCGGGAAGTGGGACCCTACATCAGCTTCTCCGCCTCGCTCCTGCTCTGCGCCGTGGGCACGGGCTTCGCCATCGCCCTGGCGAAGTACCTGCCCTTGAAGCTGGGCACGCCCCGGCTCTGGGTTCCGGCCTCCCTGGCCACCCTGTTGACGGGCTTCCTGCTGCTGGTGTCCCGGCGGAAGGCCATCACCCAGGTGGTGGGCTACCTGGTGCTGGAGAACGGCATCTACCTCTTCGCCCTGCTCCTGGTGGAGGAGATGGCCCTGCTGGTGGAAGCCGGGATCCTGCTGGACCTCTTCGTGGGCATCTTCGTCATGGGGATCGTCATCAACCACATCCGCACGGCCTTCGATTCCATCGACACCCGGCAGCTTGCCGCGCTGAAGGAGTGAGCGGTGGCCTGGTATCTGATCCTCCTCCCTCTCCTGGCCGCGGGCGTGGCCTACCGCACGGAGTCCGTGTCCCGCCGGATCCAGCTCCTGCCCCTCACCGCGGTCCTGCATCTGGCCGGCCTTGTCGTGGCCCTCGTCCTGGCTTCCCTCCGGGGCTGGGACGCCCGGGGGGTCTGGCTCGGGCTCGATGCACTGGGGGGCTGGGTGCTGCTGGTGGTGAGCGTGCTCTTCGCCCTCTGCGCCTTCTACGCCCCGGCCTACCTGGCCCTGCGCCCCGAGCGGGACAACCGGATCTTCATCGTCTGCTTCCTGTGCTTCCTGGGCATGGCCTCCCTGGTGGCCCACGCCCGACATCCCGGCCTGGTCTGGGTGGCCATGGAGACGACGACGCTCACTTCGGCACCCCTCCTCTACTTCAACCACAACAAGCACTCGCTGGAGGCGGCCTGGAAGTACCTGATCATCGGATCCGTGGGCATTGCCTTGGCGCTGCTGGGCACCTTCTTCCTCGCCTACGCAGCCCACATGGGGGATGTGAACGAGCCACTGCAGTATTCGCGCCTGATGCTGGAGGCCGAGAAGCTGTCCCGCCCCTGGCTGCGGGCAGGCTTCGTGCTCACCCTCATCGGCTACGGCACCAAGATGGGCCTGGCGCCCCTGCACACCTGGAAGCCGGACGCCTATGGCGAGACCCCGGGCATCGTGGGCGCCCTCCTGGCGGGCGGGGTCACCAGCTGCGCCTTCCTGGCGCTCCTGCGCGTCTACGCCGTGGTGGCCGCCGCGGGTGAGGCGGCCTTCGCCCAGGAGCTGCTGATCGGCTTCGGGCTGCTCTCCATGGCCTGGGCCCTGGTGCTGATGATCCGGCAGCAGGACTTCAAGCGGCTGCTGGCCTACTCCAGCGTCGAGCACATGGGCATCCTGGTCTTCGGCATCGGCATCGGTGGCGTGGCCGCCCGCTATGCGCTCTTCCACCTCGCCGCCAACGCCCTGGTGAAGAGTGCGCTCTTCATGTCCGCAGGCAACATCCACCGCTGCTATGCCAGCCGGCAGCTGCCCCAGGTGACCGGCGCCATCCGCCGCACTCCCGTCTCCGCCTGGGTCTTCCTGCTGGGATTCCTGGCGGTCACGGGCATGCCTCCCTTTGCACCCTTCATCAGCGAGTTCTACATCGCCTCCGGCTCCTTCGCCCAGAGCCATCCCTGGCTCGGTGCCCTCTACCTGTGCCTCCTGGGAGGCATCTTCCTGGCCATGAGCGACACGGTGCTGAAGGTGGTCTTCGGCACGCCCAGCCCCCGGCGCGTGCGGACGCCCTACGCCGACACGCCCGCCACCACGGTGCCGCTGGTGGCAGCGCTGGGCTTGGCCCTGATCCTGGGTCTCTGGCTCCCCGGCCCCCTGGACACCATGCTCCACAGCGCCAGCACGTGGGTGGAGGGACAGCCGTGAGCCAGTCGACGTTCACTCCCATCCGCAACGGGCAGGCCCTGCCTTTGAAGGATGTGCCCGAGCTCGCCTTCGCCGAGTTCCGGGAGGGCGTTCTCCAGGGAGGTCAGCGCCTGGCATGCCTTTGCGCAGATGCCCAGCTCCGGGTCTTCGCGGTCCTGGCGGATGATGAAGGCGGGACCCTGCGCGTGGGGCGGACCCGGCTGCACAAGGGGCGCTATGCCTCCTTCACGCCCCGCTGTCCCCAGGCCCACCTCTTCGAGCGGGAGATGGCCGAGCAGTATGGCATCGTGCCCGAAGGCCACCCCTGGCTGAAGCCCGTGCGCTACCACCGACCCTGGACGGACGGCCGGGGAATCTGGAAGGACCTCGAACCCGCCGTGACCGACTTCTTCCGGGTCGAGGGGGCGGAAATCCACGAGGTGGCGGTCGGTCCGGTCCATGCGGGCGTCATCGAGCCGGGCCACTTCCGCTTCCAGTGCCACGGAGAGATGGTCTTCCACCTGGAGATCGCCCTGGGCTACCAGCACCGCGGCCTCGAGCGCGCCCTGGAAGGCGGTCCCCACCCCCTGAGCCTCAAGTTCGCCGAGACCGCCGCTGGGGATACCTCCATCGGCCATGGCTGGGCCCACTGCCAGCTCCTGGAGGGCCTGGCGGGCCTCCAGGTGCCCGCGCGCTCCCAGCGGGTGCGCGGCATCGCCCTGGAGCTGGAGCGCTGCGCCAACCACACCGGGGACCTGGGTGCCTTGGCGGGCGACGTGGGCTTCCTGCCCACCGCTTCCTTCTGCGGCCGGATCCGCGGGGACTGGCTGAACATGACCGCCGAGCTCTGCGGCAGCCGGCTCGGCCGGGACTGGCTGCGGCCGGGAGGGCTCCGCCTGGACCTGGAGCCGGAGATGATCCAGGCCCTTGCCGCCCGGCTGGAACGGACCTGGACCGATACGGCCAATGCCCTGGAACTGCTCTGGAACTCGGCCTCCGTCCTCAACCGCTTCGAGGCGGCCGGCTTCGTGGAGCCCGCCCAGGCCCGGGAGGCCGGCCTGGTGGGCATTGCCGCGCGGGCCTGCGGCCTGGAACGGGATGTGCGGCGGAACCACCCCTACGGTCCCTACGGCACGCACCCCGTGGCGCCCGGCATGGCCGAAAGCGGGAACGTCCACGCCCGGGCCTGGGTACGCTGGGAGGATCTCCAGGCCAGCCATCGCTACCTGGCGGAAGCCTTCGAGGCGCTGGCGGACACGGCGGCGGACCCCAAGCCCGCTGGCCGCCTGACCCTGGCCCCGGACAGTCTCGGCGTCTCCCTGACCGAGGGCTGGCGGGGCGAGGTGCTGCACTTGGCGGTCACGGATGCCCAGGGTCATTTCGCCCGCTACAAGATCGTGGACCCCTCCTTCCACAACTGGTTCGGCCTGGCCCTGGCGCTGCGCGGGGAGCAGATCTCCGACTTCCCCCTGTGCAACAAGAGCTTCAACCTCTCCTACTGCGGACACGACCTCTGATGCTCCAGACGCTGCTCTCCCGTTGGCACCAAGGCCACCGCACCCTCCCCTACCCCAAGGAGATCCCGGTGCTGCCCGAGCGGTTCCGGGGCTTGCCTCGCATCGACACCACGACATGCCCCGAGCGCTGCCATGTCTGCGCCGAGGCCTGTCCCACCGAAGCCATCGAGCTGGACGAGAAGGGTCCCGAGATCGACCTGGGCCGCTGCCTCTTCTGCGATCAGTGCGTGGAAGCCTGCCCCAAGGGCGCCATCACGTTCACCCGGGACCATCGACTGACCACCCGCGAGCGGGATCATCTCGTGCTGTCGCCTGACCGGGAGCTGGAGCTGGCCGCGCAGCTGGACTCCGAGATGATGCGACTCTTCGGGCGATCCCTGAAGCTCCGCGTCGTGAGCGCCGGAGGCTGCAACGGCTGCGAGGTGGATGTGAATGTGCTGGGCACCTTGGCCTGGGATCTGGGCCGCTTCGGCATCCAGGTGGTGGCCGCACCGCGCCACGCCGATGCCGTGGTCGTCTGCGGTCCCGTCACCGCCAACATGGAGCTGGCCCTGAAGAAGACCTACGAGGCCACTCCCGATCCCAAGCTCGTCATCGCCGTCGGCGCCTGCGCCATCGGCGGCGGCCCCTACTATCGCCAGGAGGAACAGCTGGGCGGCGCAGGCAGCTGCCTTCCCGTGGACCTCTACATCCCCGGCTGCCCTCCCCACCCGCTGACGATCCTGGATGGGCTGCTGAGGTTGCTGGGGAAGATCAACTAGGGTTTGTCTTCAATACCCCCCGTGCCGTGATGAAAGTCAACCGGGGCGCTGCCGCGGCACGCAGGGTATTGGACGCACATCCCAGTCTCCACCACAAGCCTCATCCCAAAGCCCCGGGAGAACAACCGGGAGCAGAGACAACTCCCAGCGCCCTGGCAGGAGCCTTCGACAACCTGCCCCTGCTTGGGGGACAGCGTGCGAGGAGTCGACCCTGGAGGCTGGCTGACCGGGCGAAGATGGGTGACAAACCGTCAACTGACCTAATGACGGGACCGCTGCGGGAAGCATCAAAGGGCCCCGGGAGACCGATTGATTATCTCCACAGGATGCGCGGTACGGCACCGTTCAGCGCGTTCTGGGCGGCCTGTGTTCGCATGCCAAGACATGACCATTCCCCTCTTTTCGCCCTTGCGATGTCCCGAAGCACTGGGGACCGCCAGTTCACGTGATCCGGACGATTCTGGATCTTCTCAAAGGGAGAAGGGTATGAAAGCAACCGATATCAACCTCGCCAGAGACATCCAGTTCGACTTCGAGAAAGGCCTTACGAGCTTCGGAGACATGCGCCTCCTGCTCTTCGACGCCGGGGCTATTGGCCTCCTGCGACAGACCATCATCGAAGAGCTGGGTGAAGAAATGGCGCACGAGGTCTTCTTTCGATTCGGCTTTCTGCACGGGTACTCCGATTTCATGCAGATCAAGCTGAACAACGCTTTCGATACGGAGATGGATCTCCTGGCCTCCGGACCGGTTATCCATACCTGGGAGGGTCTGGTCCACGCTGCCCCTACGGCGATCTCCTTCAAGCGGGAGACCGGCGAGTTCGATTTCACCGGAGTTTGGACCAACTCCTACGAAGCGGAGCAATACCTTTGCTACAACAAGGTTGGGCACGATCCGGTCTGCTGGACCCTCACGGGGTACGCCTCGGGCTGGTGCACCGGCTTCTGGGGCTCCCCCCTCCTGGCCATGGAGCCTCATTGCGTCGGGAAAGGAGATCCCCACTGCGGCTGGGACATACGCCCCCCTGATCGACACGGTCCCGAGGGCCAGCGCTACGCCAGGATCATCCAGAAGATGCTGGGGGGTGCATGATGGCCATGAAGCTGATGCAATACATCCAGTGGGCCCAGGAGCAGGGCGGCATGATCGGGAAGGTCCATCTGGCCCAAGCGACCAAGGTCCCCTCCACCAAGGCGGCCGTCGAACCCGACAGCACGGAGAACATCAAGCTCTTCCGTGATTCCTGCGTGAAGCTCTTCCAGAAGGAACCTCCCCACTTCTAGCGATCGAACGCCTCTCGGTGGTTGGCAGGCTTGGAAGGAGTCCGGCTCCCGCCGGGAGGGGTATGGAGAGCCCCCCGTCCAAGGTCCAAGGAAACGAACGGCGGTACCCCATGAACGATGGACTTTCCCTCAGTGAACTCCAGACCGAAAACGCCTGCCTCCGGCAGGAGGTTGAACGTCTGCGATCCCTCGAAGGCCGTCTCTGCGAGGCCGAGAACAAGGTGCGAGCTCTGTTCGACTCGTCCTGCACCTTCGTCGGCCTTCTGAACCCCGACGGCACGCTGGTGGGAGCCAATCGCGCAGCCCTGCACTTCGCGGGGACCGAGATCGAGGGCGTCATCGGGAAGCCCTTCTGGGAGACACCCTGGTGGACCCATTCGCCAGAAGAGCAGGACCGTCTGAAAAAGGCCATCGTCCGCTCAAGGCAGGGAGAGTTCGTCCGGTATGAAACCACCCACCGGAGCGTGGAGGGAAAGCTGCGGCTGCTGGATTTCTCCTTGAAGCCGGTCCTTGATGCCGCAGGCGACGTCGTCTACCTGATCCCGGAGGGGCTGGACATCACGGAACAGAGGCGGGCGGAGGAGATCCTGCGGAAAGCCCAGGTGGAGTTTGAGCGTCGGATTGGCGACCGCACGTCGGAGCTGGATTCCGTGAACATGGAACTGGCGGAGAAGCTTGGAGAGCTGAATACCGCCCAGAGCCTGCTTGACCGATTCATGGAGATCATCGAGTCCACCTCCGATCTCGTCTCCATCGCCGCGCCGGGCATGAACATCACCTACCTCAATACCGCGGGCCGGTCCATGCTTGGGCTCACGTCCGATGCGGACATCAGCAAGCTGGACATTGGCCAGGTCCACCCCGCCTGGGCGTTCAAGAAGATCCAGAGCGAAGGCATTCCGACAGCCATCCGGGAAGGACGCTGGATCGGAGAGACCGCCCTGCTGGGACCGGGAGGCAGGGAGATCGATGTCTCCCAGGTGATCATGTCCCACCATGCCGCCAATGGGACCCTCGAACACCTGTCCACGATCATGCGGGACATCACCGATCGCAAGCGGCAGGCCCGGTTCATGGACGCCATCCTGAACACCGTTGGTGATCCCATCTTCGTCAAAGATCGGGAACACCGCTGGGTCGCACTGAACAAAGCCCTCTGCGATTTCGTGGGGTATTCGAGAGAGCAGCTCCTCGGCAAGTCGGATTACGACTTCTTCCCAAAGGAGCAGGCGGACGTATTCTGGGCGAAGGACGAGGAAGTCTTTTCCACGCAGGAGGAGAACCTCAACGTGGAGGAGATCACGGATGCGGTGGGCATCCAGCATGTCATCTCCACCCGCAAGGCCGTCTTCGAAGATGGCACCGGTCAGCGCTACCTGGTCGGAGTCATCCGGGACATCACGGAGCTGAAGGTCGCCGAACGGAGGCTACGGGCCAACGTCAGCTATCTGAACTCCATCATCGAGAACCTCCCTCTCTGCGTGAAACTCGTCGATGCGGAGGGAGTCATCCTGGACATGAATACGGCTGGCCTGGCCATGATCGGTGCACCCGCGGACATGGACGTGTCTGGACTCAGCATCGACACGCTTCTCCTGGAAGAGGACCGGGAAGCCTTCCACCGTTTCAATGCCGAAGTGTGCCAGGGGGCCAGCCGTGCGCTCAGGTTCCGGATCAAGGACTTGAAGGGCGATGTCCACACCATGGAATCCATCTCCGTTCCGATCCCGAACGCCGAGCACGACGGGTACATCCACCTCGGACTCACACGGGATCTCACCGATGACCTCAAGCGTGAGCAGGAGACCCGGACTCTGGAAAACCAGCTCCAGCAAACCCACAAGATGGAGGCCATCGGGACACTCGCGGGGGGGATTGCCCACGACTTCAACAACATCCTCACGGCAATCCTCGGCTATGCGGAACTCGTCCATCAGGACCTGAAGGAACCGCGGATGCGCCGGGACCTGGAGCAGGTCGTGGCGGCGGCCCTGCGTGCCAAGGACCTGATCAAGCAGATCCTGACCTTCAGCCGGATGCGGCAGGAGGAACTGCGCCCCCAGCGACTGCAGCCCGTTCTTCACGAGGTGCTCCGCCTCATCCGGGCCTCCATTCCTGCAAACATCGAGATCGTGGAGCAGGTGGATGCCGACTGCGGGGCGGTGCTGTCCGATGCAGGACAGGTCCACCAGATCGTGATGAACCTTTGCACGAACGCCTACTACGCCATGCGGGACAAGGGCGGGCGGATGGAAGTCTCCATGCGCAACGAGACGTTGATCCCCTCCAAAACACCATCAGGACTCGATCCTGGGCGGTACGTCGTGATCCGAGTCGAAGACACGGGTGTGGGCATGCCACCTGAAGTCATGGATCGGATTTTTGAGCCTTATTTCACGACCCGCGGGAAGGAGGAGGGCACCGGGTTGGGTCTTTCCGTTGTCCATGGCATCGTTCGGGGCCATGGGGGAAGCATCCAGGTGAGAAGCACGCCTGGGGTGGGAACAGTCTTCACGATCCACCTGCCGCAAGCGGAGTCCTTCAGCCTCAGCCAGGAGATGGCCGAGGAAGAGATCCCCAGGGGGCGAGAACGGATCCTGGTCGTCGATGACGAGGAGGTGCTCGCCCGGATGATGGACAAGAACCTGACCCGCCTTGGCTACACCGTCGAGGCCTGCACGGGCAGCGAAGAGGCCCTGAAGGTGTTCCAATCCGATCCTGAAGGGTTCGACCTGGTGATCACGGACATGAACATGCCGAGGATGACGGGCATGCAACTCGCCCGGAACCTCCTGGGCATCCGGCCCACTCTCCGGATCATCATCTGCACCGGCTACAGCGAGTCCCTTACCCTCCAAGCCGCCAAGGCGGTGGGGATCCAGGACGTGCTCATGAAACCGCTGATGATGATCGACCTCGCCAAGACCATCCGCAGGGTCCTGGATTGAGCCAATCCTGGCGACCCTGTCGGCCAGGGGAGCCCGTTTAGACGGCCCGTTCCGTGCTCCCGGCAAAGCTGCGGCCAAAGGGCGATGCGAGGACAGGCTCAGGCTCGGATCAGCCGGAACCTCACGCGGAGGTCTCGCAGGACCGGCCGCCAGGCTAGCAGGAAGAGCATCCCTGCGAGGGGAATGGTCATCTTGAAGCCGACGTGCTTGAAGCCTAACGCCCCTGCCACACCACCTCCGAAGAAGGAAGCCAGGATCAAGCCATGGAGCTTCAGCCGGTCGCGGTTGGCCATGATCCGGCTGGTTCGTTGATCGTCGTCCACATTGAAGTAGAAGAGGCGGCTCAGCTCAAGCCCCAGATCCGTCACGACGCCTGTGAGATGTGTGGTTCGGACCTCGGCGTTGGAGATGGTCGTCACGACCGAGTTGTGCATGCCCATGATGAAGGAGAGGAGGGCCACGGTGACTGGAATGAACAGCCGGTGTAGTTGGTTGAGTTGGTAGCCCATCAGGCCGAAGGCCAGGAGGAGAAAGCCCTCTAGCATCAGGCTCCAGGCATAGGGCGCCTGGAACCGTCGTCGCTTGCCCAGGCTGATGAGCATCCCGGCGCAGAAGGCCCCCAGCAGGAAGAACACCACGATGCCGAAGGCCGCCAGGGCCACCGTCTTGTGCCCGAGCGCCAGTTCGTCGGCCATCCGGGAGACGGCCCCGGTGACATGGGACGTATAGGACTGGACCGCCAGGAACCCCCCCGCATTCAGGGCCCCGGCCACGAAGGCCAGGGACCAGGCCAACTGGCGGTTAAGGTACTTGGTGCGCTCGGCTCCCTGCTTCACCAGCAGATCCGCATCCAGGGGCATCAGGTCCACGGCGTTGTCCAGGGTCCGCCCCAGCCCCCGCCGGATCTCGGAGAGACTCACCTCGGTGCGCATGATCTTGGTCGCACGGCGTCGCATGATCCGGGCAATGCCCTTGGGCGTGTCGAGGGGAATCTGGTCGATGTGCTCGTCGAGAGTTTCGGTGAGGCCGCGTCGCAGCTTTCCCACATCCAGGTTCGCCTTCAGCACCACCTTCGCCCGGCGGCCGGCGCGCTGGAAGAGCCGGCTGGGATCGTCCAAGGGCACCAGCTCCAGGGTCCGGTCCCAGGTCCGGTCCAGGGCCTGCTGCACGCGCGTCAGCTCGATCTCCACCTGCAGCGCGCGGGTGATCCGCTTGCGGATGATCCGCACGATCCGTTTGGGCATGTTTGAAGTTGTCCCGCCTTGATGGAATTGTAAAGGGAGCCGGAGGTCCTCCATGTCCAAAGCGCCTTCCACCCCCGCCACGCGCCTGCTGAAGGAACACCAGGTCCCCTTCACCGAGCACCTCTACCGCTACGAGGACCACGGCGGGACCAAGGTCTGCGCCCGGGAGTTCCAGGTGGATGAGCATGCCGTCATCAAGACCCTGGTCATGGAGGACGAGAACGCGAAGCCCCTGGTGGTCCTGATGCACGGGGACCTGGAGGTGAGCACCAAGGCCCTGGCCCGCCAGATCGGCTGCAAGACCGTCCTGATCTGCAAGCCGGACGTGGCCAACAAGCACTCGGGCTACCAGGTGGGCGGCACCAGCCCCTTCGGCACCCGCAAGACCATGCCGGTCTACATGGAGAAGACCATCCTCGACCTGGACCGGATTTTCATCAATGGCGGCTCCAGGGGGTTCCTGGTGGCCCTGGACCCCAAGGATGCCCAGCGGGTGCTGGCCCCAATCCTCGTAGAAGTCTCGATTAAAGAGTAGTTACGTTCCACCGGGACCCGGGACGCAAACTCTGATAGGATGACAAGCCAGCGCGCCTCGACCTCCGAGGCGCACCTTTTTTTTATGTCCAAGAAAACAGACCTCCGCCAACGCCTCGAATACCTCCTGTTCCGCTCCCTGGAACCGGCGGTGCGCATGCTGCCCTGGCGGATGGCCCTGGCCCTCGGCCGCCTGCTGGGCCGGCTGGCCTGGTTCCTGGACGCGCGTCACCGTCGCGTGGTGCGCGAGAACCTGAGGGGTGCGGAGCTCGGTCTCACCGAGGCCCAGATGCAGCAGCTGTCACAGCACTGCTTCGCCCACTTCGGAGCCATGCTGCTGTCCGCCCCCCACCTGCTTCACATGGACGAGCGGGCACTGGACCGCTGGGTGCGATTCGAGGGCCTGGAGCATTGGGATGCCGTCCGCGCCCAGGGAAAGGGCTTCATTGTGTTGACGGGCCACTACGGCTGCTGGGAAGCCCTGGCTCTGGCCCTCAGCGCCAAGGGACGCCCCTTTTCGGTCATCGGGCGAAAGCTGGACAACGACCTCCTGGACCCCTTCCTGACGACCCTGCGCAGCCGCTGGGGCAACCAGGTGATCCCCAAGGCCGGGGCCATGCGGGATGCCCTGAGAATGTTCAAGAAGGGCGGTGGCGTGGGCTTCGTCCTGGACCAGGATGCCCACCGCACCGGCGTCTTCACCCGCTTCCTGGGGCGGTGGGCCTTCACCCACTCCACCGCGGGGCTCCTGGCCGTGAAATACGGAATCCCGGTCCTGCCCCTCTTCAGCTGGCCCAACCCGGACGGCACCATCTCCGTCCGCATCGATCCCCCCTGCACCATGCCCCAGACCGAGGATCGAGAGCGGGATGTCTGGGTGGCCACCCAGCTCATGACCTCCCTCATCGAGGACCAGATCCACCGCGACCCCCGCTGGTGGTTCTGGATGCACCGCCGCTTCAAGACCCTCCCGGGCCAGGGCAAGCCCCTGCCCGTATCCCTTCCCCCCCCGGAATGGACCCAGTCCCTTCCACATACCGTCACCCGGGGCTAACGCCCTTTACCGCGGAAGCACTATGCCCAAGCACGTTCTTGCCAAGCTGGAGACCGAACTCCGGGAACTCAAGCGGGTCCTTTTGAACGACATCCCCAAGGAGATCGCCCACGCGGCGTCCCAGGGGGATCTGTCCGAGAATGCCGAGTACGAGCAGGCCCTGTCCAAGCGGGATATGTACCAGGCCAAGGTGGTGTCCATGGAGAAGCGCATCCAGGAGATCGCGAGCCTGGACATCGGCCGCCTCCCCAAGGACAGGGTGGCCTATGGCTCGAAAGTGACCCTTCTGGACCTCGACACCGACAAGGAAATGACCTACACCCTGGTGCTGCCCGAGGAATTGAACGACAATCCCCAGCACCTGAGCATCAGCTCACCCATCGGGATGGCCCTGGTGGGCCTCGAGGAGGGCGCCGAGGTGAAGATCAAGATCCCGGCGGGCACGAAGCATTTCGAGGTCTTGTCGCTCATCACGATCCACGGAAAGTAAACTTGGTTCGCTTGGAGCGGGAGTTCAAATGAATCGGCAAAAGAAGGACCAGCGCTGCTCCTTTTGCGGAAAGGCGCCCCATGAGGTCGAGCAGCTGCTGGCCGGCCCCGGTGCCTTCATCTGCAACGAGTGCGTCGAGGCCGGGCAGCTCCAGCTGCGCATGAGCCGCCAGGGGAAGGCCGTCGGCAAGCACGAGACGAAGCTGGCCCGCCCCAAGGAGATCAAGGCTTTCCTGGACGACTACGTCATCGGCCAGGAACCCGCCAAGAAGCGGCTGGCCGTGGCGGTCTACAACCACTACAAGCGCATCCAGATGCAG
>CAYZND010000056.1:0-14152 GCA_964479495.1 uncultured Mesoterricola sp. | reverse complement strand
GTGATCCCAGAGCCGTTCCCTGGAAAACCCGCGGAACGGCGCTTCCTTCAGAATCCGCGCCGGACCTGCGGAATGCTGGCCAGGAACCGGTCCAGAATGGCGTTCACCCGCTCAGGCGCATCGAGCTGGAGCCAGTGCCCCGTCCCATTGACCCGCTCCGTGGGCAGCCGGGGAAGAAGGTGGTGCAAAGCATCTGGACGGTCGTTGAGAGGGGTGATCACGGACATGCACGGGAAGGAGAAGGCCTGCAAGGGAGTCATGGGATCGAAGGACAGCAGCGCCTCCAGGCCGCCAATGACCGTTGAGCTCGGGGTGGCTCGGAGATCCGCCAGAAGCTTTTCCACCACTTCCGGCCGAGCGCCCGACAGCTGCTCCATCCAGTAACCCTCCGTCATCTGCGCATAGGCGGGGGAACGAAGGGCGGCCAGGAGACCGGTGGCCTGCTCCCTGGGCATCAACCGCCCATCCGTGGCGGGATCGAGGAGCACCAGCCCGGCGACCCGCCCGGGTGCTTGGGCCGCCGCCGCGATGGCCACGGCCCCGCCCTGGCTGTGCCCCACCAGGATGAAGCGCTCCAGGCCGATGGCATCGGCGGCGGCGACTGCATCGGCGCCCATGGCCGCCACGGTATAGCTGCCGTCCCGGGGGGCTTCCGAGCGGCCGTGGCCGCGGATGTCCAAGGCCACCGCCCGCCGAGTCCGGCGCAGGTGGACGAGCTGCGCTTCCCAGTGGGTGGTGGACCCGGCAGCGGAATGGACGAAGACCACCGGGATCCCTCCGGTGCCTCCATCATCCAGGAAAAGGCGGCCCTGTGGGCCTTCCGCAAACAGAGATGTCGAGCCGATAGGAAGAGACATTTCGAGAACCTCCTTGGCCAACCTATTCTCGATCCATGACAGAATCTGTCATGAATGGTGCGCGTGGTCCGGGTCTTTCGCCTTCTCGATCTCTTGCGGAGTGCCGGGCCGACCACCGTCCGCGCCGTGGCGGGGGAACTGGGAGTGACGGAGCGCACGGTGCTCCGGGACCTGGCGACCCTGCGGGAGAGCAGTTGGCCCATCCAGGGTGACGCGGGGCCGGGCGGGGGCATCCGCCTGGAGTGGACCCCCGGGGTGTCCGCAATCCATCTCACCGAGGACGAGGTGGCGGCCCTCTGGCTCGCCACGCGCCTCTCCGCCAGCGTGAGCCAGATCCCCTGGAGCCGGACCGCCCGGGCCGCCCTCCACAAGCTGCTGGCCAGCCTGCCGAAGGAGCGGGCGCGTTCGGTCCGGGCCCTGATCCGCCGGGTGCATGTCGGCCGTCCGGCCAGCCCCCAGGTGATGGCGGAGCTGGGCTCCCCTCCTCCGGAACTCCTTGGCGTGTTCGAGCGGGCCTTCGGCAAGCGGGTCTGTCTCGAGTTCGATTACCGTGACCGTCATGGCCACGGGACACACCGGTGTGTCGAGCCGCACGGGCTCATCGTGGAGGCCCCCGCCTGGTACATCCTCGCCCGGGATGCGGCGACCGGCGCCGCGAGATTGTTCCGCATGGACCGCATCCGGAGCGCACGTCCCGTGATGGAGAGGAGTTTCGCTCCCGACTTCGACGCGGTTTGCCGGGAGGCCTTCGGAACGCCTCCGGCACGCTGAGGGAGGGGATGGAACACGGAAAAGGGGACGGGTCAGGCCCGTCCCCTTGTCATCCCAATGGGTCTCGCCTAGTTGGCGGCGCCCTGCTGGGCCATGTTCTTCTCGTACTCCGCCTGGAGACGCTCGGCGTTGGAGATGGCGAACTTGTAGACGTACTCGAAGCGGTCGGCGCCCTTGGTGAGGCCCACGATCACTTCATACACGCCCTCGGCGCCCACTTCGAAGGGGGACGCGATGACGTTGAAGGTGCCTTCCTTGGCGCCTTCGGGAATCTGCACGTCGGAGTCCTGGATGATGTCCTTCCGCTCGCCGCCGGGGGCCACGATGGAGAAGCTGAACTTGAAGGTGCCGTCCATGCGGGAGAAGCGGGTGTAGAAGCACACCTTGGGCAGGACGAAGGGCACCTGGGGCACCACGATGTGGTGGTCGTACAGGCCCATGAGGGAGGTCTTGCCGCCCATTTCCTGGCGGATGTCGTCGCAGAGAAGGGTGAACTCGTGCTTGGGGGCCTTGATCTGAACTTCTTGCATGAATGCTCCTGGTCGAAGGGTCAGTGTACCCCTGGGGGCCTTGGGGTCCAAGCGAAGACCTCGGGAGGAGGCCTCGGGTATGGTAGATGGATCCTCCGGAGGTCCTGGTGGCCCGTCTCCTCCTCATCCTGCTCTGCTCGCTCGTCCTGAACGCCCAGGACGTGCGGCTCCAGGTCATCGCCACCTCGAGCCTGCAGGGGCGGGTCCTGCCCAGGGACCCCTTCACGCTCCAGCCCGCCAGCCTGGGCTGGGCCACCGTGGCCAGCCTTGTCCGCAGCCTGAAGGCCCAGAATCCGAACACCCTCCTGCTGGACACCGGGAACACCCTGGCCGGAGACCCGTCCAACTACGTGCGCAACCGCCTCCGGCTGGACCTGCCGGAGCCCTCCGTGGCCATCATGAATGCCTTGGGCTACCACGCCATGGCCGTGGGCGCTCGCGAATACGACTTTGGCTTCAAGGTCCTCCGGAGTGTGGAAGAACTGGCCCAGTTCCCCTTCCTCTCGGCCAACACGGTCTTCACGTCCACGGGCAAGGGCGTCTTCACGCCGTACGTCAAGGTGGCCCTGGATGGGCTGCAGGTGGCCATCCTGGGGCTCACGGCGGCCTCCACCCCCCGGCTGGTGGACCCTTCGAACCTCCTGGACATCACCTTCCTGGATCCCGTGGAGACCGCCCGGAACCTGATCCCCAAGCTGCGGGACAAGGAGAAGGCGGATCTGGTCATCGTGGCCCTGCACGGAGCGCTGGGAAAGGGGCCTTGCAACCCCATGGGGCCGGATCCCCTCCAGTGCCTGGCGGAAAAGGTCCCGGGCATCGACCTCATCGTGGCCGGGAACGGGACCCCGGGGCAGTCCACCCGCGTGGCGGGCGTGCCCGTGCTGCAGGCGGGCCCCTTCGGCCAGGCCGTGGGCGTGGCGGACCTGAAGCTCCGGAAGGAGCGCTTCCACTGGAAGGTCGACACCGCCCAGCTGCGCCTGGAGCAGCCCCGCCCGGACACGCCCCAGGATCCCCAGGTCCTGGAGGCGACCGCCGCCCTTCGCAATGAATCCGAAGCCTACCTGGACACCTATGCGACGAACCTGGGGGTGGACCTGGATGGCCGCTGGTCCCGCATGGAGGACACGCCCCTCGTGCAGCTCCTGCACACGGTCCTGCGCCGGACCACCGGCGCCCAGCTCACGGCGGTGCCGAGCCCCGGCAGCCGGATCTTCATCCCCAAGGGTCCCACGTCCGTGCGCCAGTTCTATGCCCTGGCTCCCGATGAGGACCGCATCGCCCGGATCCGGATCACGGGTGCCCAGCTCCGCGCCTACCTGGAGCATGCCGCCCGGTTCTACAACCTGAGCTACCAGCCGGACCTCTACAACCGGGACATCGACCCCCGGGACTTCGACATGGTCTCGGGCGTGGCCTACAGCCTGGATCTGGGCAAGCCGGAGGGGCAGCGGGTGGCCTCCCTCACCTACCACAACGAGGCCGTCAAGGACGGCCAGACCTTCACCCTCGCCCTCCTCGCCTCGCGGCTGTCGGGACGTGGCGGCTACCGGGAAGCCCTGGGGCTCAAGGGCGATCCGGAGATGATCTCCGCGGTCACCCTCCGCAACGCGCTCCTGGACTACGTTCTGTCCAAGCCCACCCTGACCGTGGCCACGGCGGACAACTGGCGCACGATCCCCTACCTGGACCGGGAGCGGGTACTCGCCCAGCAGCCCTGATCCCGCTGCCTGCACCATCGGTGCCCCGGACGGCATCCAAGGTCCGCGGAAGGGGAGACCATGGAACTCAGCGGCCTTGGCATGGGCACGTACCTCGGCGAGGTGGATGCGGCGAAGGACGCGGACTACGCGGAGTCCGCCCAGGTCTTCTTCCAGGCCGGGGGGACCGTCTTTGACACCGCGGCCAACTACCGGTGTGGGCGCTCCGAACGGGCGCTGGGGCAGGTCTTCAAGAAGCTCCCTCGGGAAGCGTACTTCATCAGCACCAAGGCGGGGTACCTGCCCATGGGGGACGGCCTCACCCAGGAGACGCCCCGGGCCTGGTTCCAGCGCGTGCTCACCGGCGTGGTGGACACGCACGACATCGTCGATGGCTGCCATGCCATGACGCCGCGGTATCTCTCGCACCAGCTGGATGTGTCCCGGAAGGCCCTGGGCGTGGACACGGTGGACCTCTTCCACCTGCACAATCCCGAACAGCAGCGGCCGGCCCTGGGTCCCGAGGGGTTCCACCGGGCGCTGCGGGCCGCCTTCGAGGCCTGCGAGGGCTTCGTCCAGGAGGGCCGGATCCGCGCCTACGGCTGCGCCACCTGGAACGGCTTCCGGGTGCTGCCGGACCATCCCGCCCGCCTGTGCCTGGAAGAGCTCCTGGGCCTCGCCGAGGAGGTGGGGGGCTCCGGCCACCACTTCCGCTGGATCCAGCTTCCCCTGAACCTGGCCATGCCCGAGGCCTTCCTGCAGCCCACCCAGCGCTTCGGGGGTCGGGAGATGCCCATCCTGGAGGCCGCCCACCTGGCAGACATCCAGGTTCAGACCTCGGCCAGCCTGATGCAGGGCCGGATCCTGGCCACGCTCCCCCGCACAGTCATCGAGTCCTTCGGCTGCCGGACCGCCGCCCAGGCGGCTCTCCAGTTCACGCGCTCCTGCCCGGGCGTCACCGTGGCCCTGGCGGGCATGAGCCATCCCGCGCACGTGCGTGAGAACCTCACCGTGCTGGCCCTGCCGAAGCTGACGGGCGAGGTCCTGAAGGGCTTGTACAGCTAGATTCTGCTAGGATTGAAGCCGGTGGCGCAGAGCCCGGGACGGGAAGGATCGGATCCCGCGGCGAAGAGGCAACCGATTCGGAGGGGCCATGGGGCTTCGGGCGCTGATCTTCGACATGGACGGCCTGCTGCTGGACACCGAACGGCTGGCACTCGCCACCTGGGCCGAGGCGGGACGTTCCCTGGGCTTCGACCTGGATGACGAGACGGTGCGAGGCACCATCGGCCTGGATCACGTCCTCACCCGGGCCTACTACGACCGGCTCTTCGGGGACCGCTTTCCCTTTGCCCGGGTGGAGGAGAAGCACCGGGAGCTGTTCCGCGCCCATGTCCGCGCCCATGGCGTGCCCGTGAAACCCGGGGCCCGGGAGATCCTCGCCGAGGCCCACCGGCTCGGGCTCAAGGTGGCCCTGGGCACCTCCAGCCGCTCGCTCTATGCCCATGCCATGCTGTGGCTGTCCAACCTCGCGGAGCGCTTCCACGTCCTCTCCACCCGCGACGGTGTGAAGGCCGGCAAGCCCGCCCCGGACATCTTCCTGCGGGCCACGGAGCTTCTGGGCTGCGCCCCCGGGGAGTGCCTCGTCTTCGAGGACTCCGTGAACGGCATCCGGGCGGCGGTGGCCGCAGGCATCCCGGTGGTCATGGTCCCGGACCTCCTCCCCCCGACCCCGGAGCTGCAGGCGTGCTGCGTACGGATCTGCCGGAGCCTGAACGAGGCCGCGGAGTGCCTGCCGGGGTGGGTGGAAAACGGAGTATCCTCCTCAGCATGTTCCACGACCTGAGAGGACGCGTCAGCCCCACCCGGCGGATCCTGGCCTGGGTGATCCTGGTTCTGCTTCTGATCGTCGCGGCCTTCGTGCTGCCAAGGTACAGCCGCATCCAGGCCTTCCAGACCGTGGCGGACGCGGTGCTGTGGACCCTCCTCGGGCTCGCTTCCGTCAAGCTCTTCACCTTCCTGCTGCTGGATCCCCTCCTGCGCTACCGCAAGACGGCCACGCCCGGCTTCGCCCGGGACATCCTGGTGGTGGCCCTGTACCTGGGCACCGCCGCGCTGATCCTGCGGAACGTGGTGGGCATGGACCCCACCGCCCTGCTGAGCTCCGGCGCCATCGCCGCGGCCGTCATCGGTCTGTCGCTGCAGGAGACCCTGGGCAACCTCTTCTCGGGCATCTCCATGCACCTGGATCCCGCCTTCCAGGTGGGGGACTGGGTGGAGATCACGGGCAACCTCAGAGGCGGTCCCGGCCGGGAGACCCTCATCGGCGAAGTCACGGCCACGACCTGGCGCACCGTGCAGCTGCGCACAGAGAACGGGGACATGGACATCCTGCCCAACCGCGTCCTCGCCCAGGCCGTGGTGACAAACCTCTACGTCCCCTCGGGCCTCCACCGGCGCACCGCCAAGGTCATCGTGGAGCCCCACCAGGACCTCCACATCGCCCTGGCCAAGCTCACCCGGGCCCTGGGCGGCATCCCCCACTACGAGCACCACAAGCCCGAGGTGGTGGTCCACAGCTTCGACATGGGCGGCGCGGTCTTCGAGATGCGCTGGTGGGCGCTCGGCTACCGCCACGGCCGCGCCGGGAACTTCCAGGCCATGCGCCTGGCGTGCACCGTACTGCCCCGGGAGGGCTTCGCCCTGTTGGGTCCCCACGGGGCCACCACGCTGCATCCCAAGCACCGGGAGATGAGCGATGGCTTCCTGAAGCAGCTCCTGGTCCAGCTCCACCTGCCCGAGGACTGGGTCCAGGAGCTGAAGGGGAAGATCCTGCTGCGTCATGTGGCCCCGGACGAGGGCGTCATCCGGGAGGGCGACCCGGGCAACTCGCTGTTCGCGGTGCTGGAGGGCCAGCTCAAGGTGGTCCGGCCCGTGGAGCGCACGGAGCCCTATACGGGCATCTTCTGGGAGACGCTGGCCGTGCTCAAGGGCGGCGACTGGTTCGGGGAGGCCTCCCTCCTCACGGGCGCCCCCCGCAACGCCACGGTGGTGGCCGAGACCGCCTGCGAGCTGGTGGAGATCCCGAAGGTCGCCTTCGAGCAGAGCATCCAGCGGGAACCCCAGGTCCTGGAGCGCCTCGTGGATGTCATGGAGGCTCGATCCCGCAGCAAGCAGGCCCAGACGCCGGAGAAGCTCCTGCCGCGGGAGCAGTGGCTCGCCCAGATCAAGAGCTGGTTCGGAGTGTGATCGCGTAAGCTGGGGGGACTGCCGGAGCGACCTTGTCCCAGCGATTCCTGCCCCTCCTTGTCCTGCTGATCCTCGCCTCGGGCTCCAGCCTGGTCGCGGGCGACAGGGGCTCCGACACCGCGCGGCTGCAGCCCCCCTCCCCCGTCGCTGCACCGCCTGCAGCCCCCGCGGCGACACCGGTACGCACCGGTTCCATGGCCGCGCTGCTGGAGGCCGTGAGTCGCAAGGCCATCGAAGTGGCCGGGGGCAGGAAGATCCGGCTTGCCGTGATCCCCCTCAAGGGCACGGAGTCCGCACGCTACGGCGACAAGGGCTTCGGCGCCTTCCTCACGGAGCGGGTGTCCAGTGCCATGCTCGGACCCGAGTCGCCGGTGCGGCTCTTCGAGCGCACCCGGCTCGATGCCGTCCTGAAGGAACAGACCCTCTCCGCCAGCGGCATCTTCGACGAGTCGGAAGCCCGCAAGATCGGCGAGCTGGCCCCCATCGACTACATCCTGACCGGCACGTTCACGCGCCTGGAGCAGTCCGTGGCCGTGAACCTGCGCTTCATCGACGTGGTGTCAGGCGAGGTGCGGGGCAACCTCTCGGAGAGCCTCGAGCTGACCACCGATCTGACGGCCCTCTTCGAGGACCTCCAGGCCCGCACGGGGGCCGTGGCCGCACCCGCCGCTCCGCCCAAGCCCCTGGACTGCGAGCCTCAGTGGGCGCCCATCAAGCAGCTCATGGAGGACATCGGCACGCCTGCGAAGCAGGAGAAGCTGATCGATGCGGCCATGTCGATCCCCTTTGCCCCGCCCTGCGGCGATATCCATTACAAAATCATCGCCCTCTTCCAGCGCTACAAGCAGTTCCCCTCCCGCTACGACGCGTTCCTGACAAGGACCCTGAAGACCATCGAGAACCCGGACCTGGACGACCGGGACGGCGCCATCCTCCAGTACCTCCTCACCCGGGGCCAGCTGGACGACGAGGCCTGGCGGGAGGCCCTGCGTCTGGCTTCCGTCTCCAAGCAGTTCCGCCTGTACCCCACCTGGCTCCTGGCGGACAAAGTAAGTTCCGAGGCCTCCAGGCGGCGCGTCCAGCAGCGGCTCGGCGTCCTCATGGACTGGGCCGCCCAGAAGAAGCTCGGCCGGCCGGTGCCCATGGACAGCGCGGAGGTCTTCCTGGAGGCGCTGGCCACCCTGCGGCGCACCTACATGGACACCTACGCTCCCACCAAGGACGTGAAGCCGCTGATGGAGGCCTACCAGACCTTCGCAGCAACCTACGTCAAGGCCCCCGATGGCCACCTCCTCGACAGCCTCCGGATGATGTACGAAGCCGCAGGGGCCGGGAAGGATCGCGACCGGATCCTGGGCTGGTGGTGCGAGCGGGTGAACCAGTTCCCGCCCTCCCGCGATCTGGCCGACGACGTCCTGGAAATCCTGCGCCCCCTCTTCGAGGCCGCGAAACCCGGCCCCAAGGGGAATCCGGGCGCAGCGCAGGAACTCACGCGCATCGCCAGCCTCAGCGGCAAGCGCATTGCCGAGACCCTTCCCTTCATCGTGGGCCGGGACTACCGCCTGGACGTGACGGGGTTCTGCCTGGAGAACGGCCTCAAGCTCCCCGGCGTCGTGCCCGATGTGGCCACCTTGGTCCGGGATCTTTCGGGAGAGGACGATACGGCGCGCATGGAGGCCATCCGCCTCCTGAAGCACCTGGGTCCCAGCGCGCTGCCTGCGGAGCCCGTGGCCCTGAAGCTGCTCCGCCGAACGGCGGGCCAGGGCACGTGGGATGGCCGGAACAAGTACCTCCAGCACGATCTGTTGGGGCTGCTGGGCACCCTGCAGACCCGGAACCCCGAAGCACACGCCCTGCTCATTCTCTACCTCAGGGACATCGAGTCGTACCTGGCGGATGAGGCGGGTCTGGCCCTGGCCAGGATCGGCGAGCCCGCGGCCAGCGCCCTGAAGGCCGAGCTTCCCAAGCTCGAGGAGCCCTACAAGCAGATCCGGGTGATCAAGGTCTTCCACCTGCGGGGGAAGGCCGCCCAGCCTCACCTGCCTTGGCTCAAATCGATCCTCGACACCACCAAGTCCCCCTATGTGCACGATGCCGCCGAGGATGCCATCGAAGCGATCTCAAAATCCTGACTTCACTTTCCCCGCTCACCGGCCGAAGAATGCCATGTGGACAGGACGGAATCGACCCCATTGCCGAAGTGCATGCCGAGGCTTTGCTGAATGGCTGGGTTGCGCCTGTCCCGAGCCCTCCAGACGATCCTCCTGATCCTTCTGGTCCAGACCGGCCTGCTCATCGGTGCCGGCCTCTTCGTCTGGGTCTACCTGAATCGGCCCTCCGAGCACTGGCTGGAGGTTCCTCTCTTCCTGGGCCTCTGCCTCCTGATCCTGGTGGGCGTGGGACTGACGGTCACGCTGGGGGCGCGCTGGCGCCGGCAGGCCGAGGAAGGACTGCGGGAGACCCGGCACCGCTTCCGCCACCTCGTGGATTCCATCAACGGCATCGTCTGGGAGTCCAATGCGGTCACCCTTGAGTTTCACTTCGTCAGCCGGCAGGCGGAGCGCGTGCTGGGTTACCCCGTGCAGGAGTGGTATTCCGATCCCCTCTTCTGGCGCAAGCACCTCCACCCCGAGGACCGGGACCAGGCCATCGCCTTCTTCGATGAGCATGAGGCCCGGCTTCAGCCCTTCGTGGCCGAATACCGGATGCTGCGGCCCGATGGCCAGGCGGTCTGGGTCCAGGACATTGTCTCCGTCACGGCCGAAGACGGGAAGCCATCGGTGCTCCACGGAGTCATGGTGGACATCACCGACCGAAAGCGGATCGAGGAGGATCTGGAGCGGGCCCTTGCGGAAAACCAGATCCGGGAGGCGGATCTCACCACCTACAAGGATCACCTGGAAGAGCTGGTGATGGCGCGCTCGGAAGCCCTCCTCAAGGCCAACAACGAGCTGCGCAGGGCCTGGGAGAAGGCCGAGGAAAGCAACCGGATGAAGAGCCACTTCCTGGCGAACATGAGCCACGAGCTGCGCACGCCGCTGAACGCCATCATCCTCTACAGCGAGCTGATCATGGACGAGGCCAAGGCCCTGGAGCAGCAGGAGACCGTGGAGGACCTCCACAAGATCCAGAGCGCCGGACGCCATCTGCTCTCCCTCATCGACGACATCCTGGACTTGTCGAAGATCGAGGCGGGCCGCATCACCCTGAGCCCGGAGGAAATCGACCTTCCGGCCATGATCCAGGAGATCGCCCAGAACATGGCACCCGTGGTCCAGCGCAACGGGAACGCGCTGGAGGTAGAGCTGGACCCCGAGGTTCGCACCCTCTGGAGTGATCTCACCCGGCTCCGCCAGATCCTCATCAACCTGCTGGGCAATGCCTCCAAGTTCACGACCAAGGGCACCATCACGGTCGGCGTGAGGCCCAGCCCCGAAGGCCTCGGTGTCCTCTTCCATGTCCGGGACACCGGCATCGGCATGACACGGGAGCAGCAGTCCCGGATCTTCCAGCGCTTCACCCAGGCGGATGACAGCACCACCCGCAAGTTCGGGGGCACAGGCCTGGGACTCGCCCTCAGCCAGCGCCTCTCGGAACTCCTGGGCGGAGCCCTGTGGGTGGAAAGCGAGGAGGGCAAGGGCTCCACATTCTTTTTGAAGCTCCCCGAGCGGCTGGAACTCGCGAGCGCCCCAGAAAAAACCACCGTGGGCAGGGGAGCCTGAGCGTCGCAGGCCGTCAGGCCAGCGATCTCACCTGGAAGCGGGTGGCCTTCCATTCCTTCCAGGCCTGCCGGAGCTCGGCACGCTGCTCCCGCAGCGAGACGCGCCATTCGGCGGCACGCTCCTCGCGGCTGGCCTGGAAGGCGGCAAGAGCTCGATCCAGCCGCGCGTGTGCCGAGGCCAGGCGCTCGCGCAAGCGCTCGCCCAGCTGAGGCGGGACGCGCTCCAGGTGAGCCCGGAGGGTCTTCTCCTCCATGGCGAGCCGGGCACGCCGGATCACCGGGAGCGGCACCCGGCGCAGGTTCCGCGCCAGGCCGAGCCAGGTCAGGGCGAACAGCAGCCACTTGGTGCTGTCGAAGTGATACCACCTCACACCGTTCCGATAGTCGCCCGGCCACATGTGGTGGAAGTTGTGGTAGCCCTCCCCGAAGGTGAGGGGCGCGAGCAGTGCGCTGTCCCGGGCCGTGTTGGCGTCGGTGTAAGGGCGCGAACCGAACCAGTGGGCGGCGCTGTTGATGAGGAAGGTCGTGTGGTGCGTCAGCACGATGCGCAGCAGCACGCCGATGACGAAGTGTCCCCAGAGATTGCCGGTCATCAGGCCGACGACCAGGGGAATGCAAGCCACCACGGCGCCGATGAGGAAGTAGTACCGGTCCTGCCAGCGCACGAGGGGATCCTTCTCCAGGTCCGCGACGCCCTGCAGGGGGTGGAAGGTGGACTCCATGACCCAGATCCAGTGCGCGTGCCAGAAGCCCTTCGAGATCGTGTAGGGATCCCGGTCGGTGTCCACGAACCGATGGTGCAGCCGGTGGTCGCTGGACCAGCGGAGCGCCGAGTTCTGGAAGCTCGCGGCCCCCAGGCAGAGCAGCACGAACTTGAGCAGCCCGTGGGCATGGTAGGTCCGGTGGCTGAACAGGCGGTGGTAGCCCGCCGTGACTCCCAGGCCGATGGCCGTGTACATCGCGAAGGCGACCAGCAGCTCCAGTCCCAGGGCCTGGGAGTGGAACACGTGATGGGGCACCAGGATCAAAGCCAGGGCAAGGCTCCCGATGAGGAAGGGCGTATTGAGCGGATTCCAACGCGTTTGACCGGACATGTAACCTCCCTGCTTGCTCACCAGAGGGGTCCCTCCCGGTGGTTCAGCGATTGGATGCCGCGGAAGCCTCCAAGGGTGCTGGCGGTTCCGGCTTGAGACGGCATTTCCTGGGCGACGGAGCCATTTCAAAGCACTACACTCGGGTAACCCCGGAGTTCCCCCATGGATCGCCTTCCCGGTCTGAACGAAGTCCCGCCTGCGCCGCGCACGCCTTCGCCGGAGGCCCGGCATCTGGTCTTCGGATACCGAGGTGGGCAGGGTGTGATGCTCTTGGTCGGCATCGGCTTCCTGGTCATCGGGTTGATCCTCTCAACGGTCTTCTGCTGGGGACTACCGGTGGACGCCGCCATCCTCTTCAGCAAGCGGGAGACCACGGGCACCATCCTGCACGCGGAGACGAACCTGAGCACGAAGGTCAACGGGCGCCGTCCCACCGCCGTGCGCTTCGAGTACGAAGGGGGAGGCCAGCGCTGGCAGGGCGAATCCGACACCTTCGAGATCAAGGCTGACCAGACGGGTCCCGTGGCGGTGCAATATGCCGCCCTGAATCCCTCCTGGGGTCGCCTCGCCGGGGAGACCTATTCCACCTTCGGCTACCTGGGCCTGCTGACCCTGCTCTTCCCCGCCCTCGGCGCCCTCATCACGCGGCACGCCGTGCGCTCCAACCGCCGCGAGATCCGGGCCTTCACGCACGGACGTCCCGTGCTGGCCCGGGTGACCTTCCGAGGCCTGGACCACTCCACCTCCGTGAACGGACGCCACCCCTTCCTGATGCGCTGGGAGTTCCGCACGGACACGGGCGCCAACGGACACGGCTCCATCTCATCCATGGAGCTCCAGGACATCAAGGCCTTCGGGGAGGCGGAACAGGTGGTGGTGCTCTACGATCCAGCAGACCCCAAGGCCAACACGCTCTACGTGCCCTGAAGCCCCTGCGGGATCTCCTCGCGCGTCAGGTCCATGAAGGTCCCCAGGAGCGGCGAGATCCACTTGGCCCGGTGCCAGACCATGAGGATGCCTGTGGCCAGCGGGTCCCCGGTCCAGGCCAGCTCCCGCAGGAGGCCCCGGGCACATTCCTCCCGCGCAGCCACGGCCGGGAGGATGGCCACTCCCAGTCCTTGGGAAAGGCAGACCTTGAGGGCGGCCAGGCTGGAGAACTCCAGGGCGGTGCCCGGCTCCACGCGATGTTCCGTCAGCAAGCCCTCGAACATCCGCCGGTACGAGCAGTCCCCCTTGGAGAGCAGCAGCGGGACACCCTGGAAGGAGGCGGGCCCCAGCTTCCGCCGCCGCGCCAGGGCGTGGCTGGGCGCCGCAGCCAACACCAGGGGCTCCTCGCCCAGCAGCTCCACCTTGAGGTCCCCGGCCACCAGCTGGTCCATGTAGACGAAGGCCAGATCCGTGACCCCCTGGCGGAGGTCCTCCTCGAGCCCATCCAGGGCGCAGGAGATCAGGCTCAGCCGAGCTGAGGGAAACCGTTCCCGGAAGCGGCGGATCACCCCTTCCATGCGGTGCACGCAGAGGCTCTCGGGCACCCGCACCGTGAGGCTGCCGCCCAGGTGCCCGGCACCGGCCACCCAGGCCCGCGCCTCCTCCTCGAGGTCCAGCATCTTCCGCGCGAACCCCTGGAGCCGTAGCCCCGCCTCCGTCAGGGCCACGGTCCGCCCCAGGCGGTCGAAGAGGCGGACCCCCAGCTCTTCCTCCAGGGCCGCGATCCGAGCCGAAACCGTCGACTGGGCCGTGTTCAACGCCTGTGCCGCCCGGTTGAAGCTGAGGGAGGCTGCCACCGCGGCGAAGGTCTTCAGGTCCCGGAGTTCCATGGCGGTTCCCTTCGGCAAGTCCGATCGGTCCCATCGAAAAGGATCGTTGGATTCGATTTTGAATAAGTGAAATCGTGTATGCCGATCGTAACACTGGGAGGACAGCATGAAATGGGATGCTCAACGGGCAGGTTCAAGGGCCCTGCAGCTCCATCAGGACGGCCTGCACTGCGCCGAAGCCGTCTTTCAGGCGGTCATGGAAACCTCGGGAGCTTCGTCCGACCCGCTGATCCCACGGTCCGCCAGCTGCTTCGGGGCCGGCGTCGGACGCACGAAGGAGGAGCTGTGCGGCGCCCTCGCGGGGGGCTTGCTGGCGGCGGGATGCCTGCTGGGCCGGGACCGGATCGGTCAACCCTGGGACACCGCTGCGGAGGCCGGCGCGGAACTGCGGGAGCGCTTCCTCGGTTTCTACGGAG
>CAYZND010000055.1:9565-14166 GCA_964479495.1 uncultured Mesoterricola sp. | reverse complement strand
CCCCCTGCGCCAAGGGCGAAGGCGCCCGGGTCGCGGGCTACTGCATCGCCGATCGCCTCAACGACGCCCGCATCGGGAACACGGACACCGGGCTCTTCTTCACCGGCAGCAACGGGTGGAAGCTCCAGGACTACCTGCCCGTGCAGGAGCTCGTGGAGGAACTCACCGGCGACTACGGCCTGCAGCGCGTTAAGGCCTGAGTTCGTCCCTGATCGCTCATCTCCTTCGGAAGGGGTGGCTATACTGCTGCCAGCCTCTTCTGGAGCAGCCATGACCGCACGACGTCGATGGCCCCTCGGTTTTCTGCGCTTGCGGGCGACCGGCATGCGGGCGACCGGCCTACGGGCGACCGGCCTGCTCCTGCTGGCCGGCTGGCTGCCCGCGCAGCCGGCCCAGCCCCCTGCGACCTCTGCATCCGATGGGCCCGCCGAAGACCACCCCGCAAACTGGCGCGCGTTCAAGGGCCTGTGGCGCAGCCTGGATGCCGGGGATACCAGCCTGGTGGACCCCCAGGCGATCCTGGCGGCCAGCTTCGGCTACCCGCCCCAGGAATGGGATGCGGTCGTGTCCTGGACGGAGCTGGAGGCAAGCGGCGTCCCCGCGACCCGGAAGGTGCTCTCCCCCGCCCGCTATGCCCTGGCGGTGCTGTGCGTCGCCCGGATCCACAGCCTCAAGTACGAGCCTGGGCCCTCTGTGCTCGTGACGCGCATGGCCTACTTCCCGCCCTGGCTGATGACGGACCAGCGGCTCAGAGCCATGGAGGATCCGGCGGTCCGCATCGAAGAGCTCCGGACCCGGTGGAAGCCCGAGCTGGAGCCGGGCACCCTGCTCACCGCCCTCCAGGGGGTCCGGATGGACGTGTACCACTACCGCGCCCTGCGCCTGGCCGCGGACCTCCATCGAAGGTTCCACCCAGCCGCCCCTGAACCGGCTCCGAGCGGACTGACCGACCTCGAAGCCATGGCTGACCGCACGTCCATGCGGAGCTTCCTGCGGGATCCCAGGCCGTTCCAGATCGGAACGGAGGCCTGGCTGGCTCGCTATGAGAGCGCCGTGCAGAAGCTGAAGAAGGAACTGAAGGCACCCGAGGCCGCGCGACTCCAGCGGGAGGAAGAGGTCTTGACCCAGGCGCTGGCTCGCCTGGAGGAGGCCCGGCCGCGGCTGGAGACCCTCTTCGCAGATCTCGAGACGGCACCCGCTTCCGCACCATGAGCCTTGGCCTGATCCACGAGATCACCGGTCGCTGCAACTTGCGCTGCGCGTTCTGCTACAACCCCTGGCGCCTCCACGAGGATCCGCCTGCCGAGCTGGGGGCCCGTGAGAACGGAGAGATGCTGGAAGCAGTCCTCGCGGATTCAGGTGCGGGGTGGCTTACGTTCACCGGCGGAGAGCCCCTGCTCTACGAGGAGCTCGGGCAGGTGATGACCCATGTGCGGCGGCGCTTCCCGGCCGTTCGGCTGGGGCTGGCCACCAATGGACTGCTGCTTCCAGCCCGGCTGGAGGGGCTCCAGGCGGCGGGCCTCGACTATGTGGAGATCTCCCTGTTCACGGTGGAGGCTGCGACTTACGCAGCCCTTTCGGAGACGGACCAGCACGAGCGCCCCCGGCACGCCTTGGCCCTGGCCCGCTCCCGAGGATTGGCCACCACCGCCGCCACCGTGCTGCGGGCCGGCATGGAAGCGGAGCTCGAGGATATCCTCCGCCTGGCCTTCGCCCTGGGTGCGGATCGGGTGGCCCTCAACCGGTTCGCTCCCCGGGGGCGGGGATCGGCTCATGCGCAGTGGCTGGCGCCGACCCTGGAGGAGCTGGATCGGCTGCTGGCCATGGCGGACCGTGTGGCCGGCTCGATCCACCTGCCGATTCTCGTCACGACCCCCATCGAGGACTGCCTGCTGCCCCACACCCGCTACCCCCATCTCGCCTTCGGCCCCTGCGTCTGCGGAGACTCCAAGTGGGTCATCGACCCGGGCGGCCACCTGCGGGTCTGCGAGCTGGACGACCACCTTCTCGGGAACCTGCGCACAACCCCCTTCGCCGACCTTGCCCGGCTGCCCACCGTGTCCCGCTTCCGTCAGGCCCACCGGGGCTCCGGCTGCGCCGCCTGCTCCTCCTGGACCCGCTGCGGGGGCGGATGCCGGTTCACCCCTGGCATGACGGGCTCCGGTACCGCACACTCAGAGGATGGCGGAGGGCGAGAGTAGAACCAAACCGACGGTCCTCCGGGAGGGGGAGGACCTCTCGTCCGTAAGCCCGGATGCCAACCTCACCCTGGAGGGCGCCTTCCAGCAGGTGAAGGAGGCCTTCCTGAAGCACCACCCGGATGGCGACCTGGTGCTCCTGGAGCGGGCCTTCAAGGTGGGCAAGGCCATGCACGCCAACCAGCGGCGCATGAGCGGAGAGCCTTACTTCTTCCATCCCCTGGCGGTGGCCAAGAGCCTGGCGGAGTGGCAGCTGGACGCCGTGAGCGTGGCCTGCGGGATCCTCCACGACACGGTGGAAGACACCCTCATGACCCAGGACGAGGTGCGCAAGCAGTTCGGGGAGGAGGTCTCGGAGATCGTGGACGGCCTCACCAAGCTGTCCAAGCTGGATTTCACCGATCGCACCCTGCTCAACGCCGAGAATGTGCGCAAGCTCATCGTGGCCATGGGCAAGGACGTGCGGGTGCTGGTGGTGAAGCTGGCGGACCGGCTGCACAACATGCGCACCCTGGCTTCCATGCGGGAGGAGAAGCGCCGCCGCATCGCCCGGGAGACCATGGAGCTCTACGCACCCCTGGCCAACCGCCTGGGCATGGGCGTCGTGCGCTCGGAGCTGGAGGACCTCTCCTTCGCGAACCTGGAACCCGAGCGCTTCGAAGAGCTGAAGCAGGCCATCGAGACCAAGCGCCGCAAGAACGCGCCCATGATCGAGGAGATCAAGAAGAGCCTGACGGGCATCCTGCTGGCCAACGGCATCACGGCCCAGGTCTCCTTCCGCGCCAAGCACCTGTACGGCATCTGGCGGAAGATGGGCATCCAGGCCAAGCCCGTGGAGGACATCCACGACTGGCTGGCCTACCGGGTCATCTGCCCGGACCGGGCCTCCTGCTACACGGCCCTGGGCCTCGTGCACTCCCTCTACAAGCCCATCCCGGGGCGGTTCAAGGACTACATCAGCCTGCCCAAGGACAACGGCTACCAGAGCATCCACACGTCGGTGCTCATGCCCAGCGGAGACTCCTTCGAGGTGCAGTTCCGCACGGAGGAGATGCACGACCACGCGGAAGCGGGCATCGCCTCCCACTGGACCTACAAGGAAGGCCGCATCGCCAACCGCCAGGAGATCAACCAGGCTGCTTTCCTGCGCCGCATGGTGGAGCTGCATCAGGACTCCAAGGACAGCCGTGACCTGGTGGCGAACCTCAAGGGCGAGCTGGTCTTCCAGCGCATCCAGGTCTTCACGCCGAAGGGTGATCTGCGCAGCCTTCCCGAGGGCTCCACGCCCATCGACTTCGCCTACGCCATCCACACGGAGGTGGGCCACCGCTGCATCGGCTCCAAGGTCAACGGTCGCATGGTGCCCCTGCGCCACATCCTGCAGAGCGGCGACCGCGTCGAGATCCTCACCCGCGCGGACCACAAGCCCTCCCGGGATTGGCTGGCGGTGGTCAAGTCCGCCCACGCGAGATCCAAGATCCAGGCCTTCATCCGCGAGGAGGAGCGCAACCACGCCATCAACATGGGCAAGGAGCGGCTGGAGCGCGAAGCCCGGGCCGCCAGCATCAAGCTGGACAACTCGGAGGTGCACGCCACCCTGGAGGCCCGCCTCAAGGAGCTGAAGTACGCCTCCTGGGACGCCTACTTCGCCGCCGTGGGCTTCGGCCGCATCACCGTGCACCGCCTCCTGGAGCCGCTGCTGCCGGACACCCAGGGGGAGCGGACCGAGAAGGTCTACTCGCCCACGGACGACACCATCCTGGTGGACAACAACCTCGGGGTGCTCTACGTGCTGGCCCAGTGCTGCAAGCCCATCTCGGGGGACGAGATCGTGGGCTACACCACCCGCGGCCGGGGCATCTCCATCCACCGGGCCAACTGCCCGCACCTGATCTCGTCGGCTCTGAGCCCCGAGCGGCGCGTGAGCGTGGCCTGGAGCAAGCAGTCCAAGGGCACGTACGACACGGAGGTCGTCATCACCGCCGACGACCGGCAGGGCATGGTGGCCGCCGTCTCCAACGCCATCCAGCACGAGGGCTTCAGCATCCAGCGCTTCACCTGCACCACCGGCGAGGGCACCGCCCTCATGCATGTGGCGCTCCGGGTGCGGGACCGGGCCCACCTGGTGGAGCTGCTGGCCGCAGTCCGCCGCGTGAAGGGCGTCTTCACCGTGGAGCGCGTGCGCGGGTCCGTCTTCGGGAGCGTCAAAGGTGCCCGCTGAGGCCCACTGGACCCCTCCCCTCGAGGCCCCGCCGGTGCCCTGGCCGCACATCGAGGCGAGCCTCCGCCTGGCTCACCGCAGCATGGATCACCACATCCTGAGCCCCCTCCGGCCCGATCCCGCCCGCCGGGCCGCCGTGGCGGTGGTGCTCTGGGGCGATGCCGCCGGAGCCCGGAAGCTGG